>NZ_JBNNUX010000036.1:22943-43720 GCF_050280145.1 Lysinibacillus sp. NPDC093688 | reverse complement strand
CGGGCCAACACGATGTTGGTCACGAAGGCGTTATCACAGGATGTGATGCTTTTAGCCTTCGTTCCTCTATTGCTAATCCCCGAGGAGTCGCCCAGTCTCCACTCCAATCAACTAATATACAAAGCGTAAGTTTTAACAAATGTCATCTCGAGTCTTGGGGTGTAGCCTACTATATTACTTTTGTTATAAGGGGGCCTTGAGAAGCACTATTTTGACAAATATTTCACTCTTACTATACGAAATTTTCTTAATAAGAATTTTTTTGTGTTTTAATAGAATAATAGAGGAAATTATAAACTAGGGGTAAAAGATAGAAAATGAAATCAAAACAGATAAAGTTAAAGTATTTAATCATGGGAGTTGCGATAGCTGCTTTTATCTTAACAAGTATTGGCAGTATTTGGAGTGGTTACCGAATGAACGTTGACTCGATTAAAGAGAATACGCTTGAAACGAATCGAGTCTATGCACAAAAATTAGCAACAACCGCTAGTTCCTATCTAGAAGAATCTTTTCAGATTTTAGGATATAGCGCCGGTTCGATAAAAACAAAAATGCATGATAACAATGCATTGACTCAGGAAACAGAGCGTTTGAAAATGCAAAATGACATGTTTAACTCTGTGCTGATCACAAATGCAGAAGGTCTTGTATTATCTATTTCACCACCATCTGAAGAGGTACAAGGTGCAGTGTTAACATCTGTTGGAGCGAAGGAAGCTTTATCTAAAAAGAAGCCTCTTGTCTCAAAGCCTTATAAGGGAATTACCGGGCGCCTCCTTATTTTTATATCATCTCCTATATTTTCAGAGACAAATGAATATTTAGGAATGGTAGCTGGGACAATTTATTTAAAGGAACGAAATGTTTTTAATGAATTACTCGGAGAGCATTATTATCATGATGGGTCATATGTGTATGTAGTTGATTCGGACGGGCGCGTTATTTATCATCAGGACCCAAGTCGCGTTAATGATATCGCTATTGATAATAAAGTTGTCCAATCGGTAGTTTCTGGGAAAAGTGGTGCTTTTCAAGTAGTGAATACTAAAGGAGTAGAAATGCTTGCTGGTTTTAGTACCGTACCTTTAACGGGTTGGGGAGTAGTTGCCCAAAGACCGTTAGATATAGCATTAGCTCCTTCGTTTGATAGAGTACAGGAAGTTGCTATAAAATCCATTCCGATTATGCTAATTTCAATTTTAATTGTCCTTTGGGCGGCAGCACGTATTGCAAATCCCTTACAGCAATTAGCTACTTTAACAGAGGAGAGCATGGATTCGAAAAATGTAGAAGGCTTGAAATCTGTACGTAGTTGGTATTTTGAAGCGCATTATCTTAAAAGTGCTCTCATTCGGAGTTTAACATTTTTACAGGGACAGGTGTCCTTTTTTAAAGATCAATCTACAACAGATCCGTTAACAGGTGTAACCAATCGTCGCACAATGGATGCGATGCTAGCGGAGTGGCTTGAGAACAAGTTGCCACATGCCCTTATTCTGCTCGATTTAGATCATTTTAAAAGTGTAAATGATACGTATGGTCATGCAGTTGGTGATAAGGTTTTACAATTTTTAGCTCAAAATATGAAAGCTGTTGCTCGTGAGGGAGATGTTTGCTGTCGCTACGGTGGTGAGGAATTTGTGATGTTATTGCCAATTACTACAGCTGAGGAAGCGGCACAGGTGGCAGAGCAACTACGCGATATTTTGGCGCATACTATAAGTCCTTGTGGTCGTCCAGTTACATTATCTGCAGGTGTTGCCGTGTATCCACAAATGGCCGCCACGACAGAAAAGTTAATTGAAGCAGCGGATGGTGCGCTGTATCTTGCAAAACAAGCAGGACGAAATCAAGTCATAGTAGCAAAGCAAGAAAATAAATAAAAAATTTTTAAAAAATAAGCATACATTTCTAATTTTGGGGTACATGATTAATGCAACGATCATTTGGGCAAGCTACTTTTAAGTCATTCCCCATATGACTTATCAAACATGTTCAAATGATACGTAAACTCGGGACACATCTCTTGATCGACTTGACAAGATGCAAGGTTATCCCCCTTTCCCTTATGACATCACAAGTACGTCTAGATGTATGCCTATATATTGTTAAAAGCCAAGCGAGCACCGATGCTCCTTGGCTTTTTTATGTTGGGTTAAGGAAAAGTAGAATGGTTTGGATGACTGAGACCTGGGGGTGTCGAAAATTGAAATTGTTCCGATAAAACGGGAAAATATTCCGATAAAAGCTAAAATTGTTCCGATAAATCTTCGAAGTATTCATATAAAAATGAATTCATCACAATAACGTGGAGCTGATTTCCGTTCCGACTGAGTCGCTTCGCGGTGTTCCAGTGTCTCATCTCTAACTTTTGATAATGAACTTTTCATGCTATTACCTAATTTTGTGAACGATTTTCTTCCATTAATTTAGGTTTATCTATGAAGGTTCACTATCTACCTGTCGATATAAAGAGTATGATGAAAATGATATTTTGAACGTATCAAATACATAGATGAAAGGAAGAGTGGGATGGATAAAACAAAAATCCAAAAAGTGAACAAAGCACTTATAGCAACTGTTTTTGCTACTAGTGGGATTGCTGTTGTAGTGCCACCACAAAAGGCAGCAGCGGCTTCTTCACCATTTACGGATGTTGACCCATATTCAAGTCATTATGACGATATTTTAAAATTATACACGCAAGGTGCGATTGATGGGTATGCAGACAAAACGTTTCGACCAAATCAAAGTGTAACACGTGGTCAGGCGGCAAAAATGCTGGCAACCGTTTTAAAATTAGATTTGAAAAATGTACAAGATCCATACTTAAAAGATGTTCCAAAAAGTAGTGAATACTACAAGTATATAGCGGCCTTACAAAATGCAGGAATCATGTCTGGCTATTCAAACGGAACATTTATGCCGAATGAAGTGATGACACGTGGGGAATTAGCGAAAATTTTAGTGCTTGGCTTTAAATTTGAGGTAGCATCTAATTACAACAATAGTTTCAAAGATGTAACTAGCCAAACGAGCAACGCTATCTATATCCAAAGTTTGGTAGATCTAAAGATTACGGAAGGGACAACGTCTGTCACTTTCTCACCACATAATGCGGTTACACGTGGACAATTTGCGTCCTTTATTGTGCGTTCACAAGAGAAAAAAGGCAATGCCACATCTTTCAAAATTACAAATGTTGAGAATGATACTGTCTACATAAATGGTGATCCATACTCAGTACCAAGCAGTCTCTCGCATGTTTTTAACGAAGATAATGCGCCAGTATTAAAAGACGCGCTTATTGAAGGGGACCTTTCAGGAAAAACCATTCGCTCTGTATCAAAGCTTACATTGAATGCTAGTGGGACGAGCTCAAGATTTTTAGAGTTCAATGGCGATCGTAAGTCCTTCGGCGCGACAATCGTTGTTAATGGGAACTATATTGAATTCTCAAATATTACATTGACTGGTACAATGCTTGTCAACGAAACGGTACGTCCACCTTTACAATCAGGCTTTTCCTACTATAAGCCATTATCTCTTGGCCCTATAGCAAGCATCAATACTGCATTTATCAACTGGTCTAATCCAGATAATCCAAATGATGAAGGCTCGTCCTCATCCAATAATGGTCCAGCAAAAGATCTTCAAGATTGGACAGATCAGAATTCTAACAAGAATCCTGATAAAAACAAGCCATTTGAGAACTGGTCTAAAGATAAAGTGACGATGAAAAATGTTGAAAAACATATTGAATTTTATAACAGCACTGTATCACGCCTAGTTGTCTCTCAAAGCGGTACAAAAATCGAAACAAATATGAAGCTACCACGTGTAGACATCATCGGGACTGTTCGTGAATTTGAGATTCAAGGAAATATCGGCACACTAAACCTGGATACAGAAACGAAGCTGACAATTTACGGAGATAGCAATATCGACTGGATTAACTACAATAGCTTTACAGATTTAGAGCTGTATATAGATGGTCGTGTAGGTGTTCTGTATGTTGATAATGTATACGGATGGGTTGATATTGGGGATTACACGTATATTGACAAAGTGATTATACCGAAGGGCGAATCGCCAAATAATATCTTCGACGACTTCTTAGAGGATAAAGATAATATCGGTAATATAGTAGATGAAGACGGTAAACCAGTTGATAAAGACGATATTGATAAACAAAACCCAGCTGATAAAACAAAACCGTTAATCGACATTACGAATGTAACAGTTTTAAGTGGTAGTGAAACACAGGTAGATTTCACTTCAGATAAAGTTGGAACTTACTACTATATTGTTCGTGAAAAAGGCGCCGATGCACCAACGAAAAAAGAAATGGTAAATCGGATTTCTACTGACAATATTGCAAATGGAACAGGCGCAGCAGTGAATGGCAAAAACACTATTAAAATCTCTAATTTAGGTGAGAAAAAAGAATATGTTGTTTATGTGATGGTTGTTGATGGAGCGAAAAATGTTTCGGATATTAAATCACAATCATTCCAAATGAAAGATGGAACACCGCCAGTTGTTAAAGATTTAAAAGTAAACCCTCTACATGGCGGAAAGCGTGCAGAGTTTACATTTACAGCAAGTGAACCAGGAGACTATTACTACTACGTACGTAAAAAGACGTCAGCAGCCGATCCAACAACTGCAGACATTGTTGCTAAACCAACAGGTAAGGGCAAGGCAGTTGCAGGGAAACTTGCAATTGCTGACATGTTAACAGGTTTAGAGGCTAAAACGGACTACCAGCTTTATGTAGTGATGAAGGATGACTCAGGGAATTATTCAAAAGATCCTGCTGTAGTGAAGGGATTTACAACGGGAGAACTTGATAATATCAATCCATTCGTTGAAAAGACGAAGCTTGAGCCTGCCGCTGGAAAGGAAAATCAATTCTACATTTATTTAAATGAAGCATTAGACCCTGAAAGCGCACGAAATGTAAATAACTATGATTTATCAGGAACAGTTATCGTCAATATGACAGGTCAGAAAAAAATAAAACCTTCTGCTGTAGAGTATAAGGAAGGCGATAAAAAAGTATTATTAACCATTCCATCTGAAACCGGTTTTGTCTATGGAGATACATTACGTGTAACAGTATTACCGGGTGTTAAGGATTTAGCAGACAATGAATTTGAAAATGCTAATACTGTTGAAGCTGGTAAAAATGTTCGAAACTTTGCAGAATATGTGCATGAAAACTATGTTCCACCGAAGATTCTAGCATTAAATGTTGTTGGGAAACCAGACCAAGATGACAAATATAAACGAGCTGAGGTAGAGTTTAAGCCAAATAAAGCAGGTACGTACTATTACATGGTGTTACCTGATACGGTCGAAGACAATGGAGAAACAAAAACATTTGAACAATATTTAAAAGATAAAGGCATTACGGAGAGAGATTTCTATAATGAGTTTGCGACTGAATCATCATTAAAATCAGGATACTTCCAAATAGGTGGAAAAAATATTTATATTGAAATTGGCTCTGGTCCGGCGGACTTAGAAGCGGATACAAAGAAATTCCCGGTTGTTATTGATAAAGATAAACTAAATCCATTCATAAGCTATTCGGTTCATATGATATTAAAAGACCGTGGCGGTGATCTTTCTAAAATAGCTTCTAAAGAAATATTTGGGGACTCAAGAGCACCATTAGTTACCGAGATAGCAGTGAAGTCTGGTACTACTAAAGGTTATGATGATACGAAAGCCACTGTAAGTTTCAATACAGATGAGACAACAAAGCTTCATTACTGGTTCGTGCCAAAGAAAAACGCTGATGGAACAGATAATCCGGATGCAAAGCTAACTATTGACACGGCAGCAGAAAGAAAAACATTAGAAGACAAACTTAAATCAAGTCCTTCAGTCACAAAAAGTGGAAAAGGCGCGTCAGGAACTTTAGATATGCCAGGAGTTACTTTAACACCACATACCGAATACGTTGTTTATTTAGGTGCACAGGATACGTATGGTAACTTTACTGTTTATAAGGCTAAAGATGGAATTCAAGATGAATCAAATGATGGTTGGATGAAACAAGACTTCTATTCCGATGGCACACCACCACGTATTGAAATGACAGTTGATAAAGAAAAGAAACGTAATATTGTATATCGTAATCCAGATAATACATTTACGATTACTTTCAGTGAAGCCATCATGCGTGATGAAAATAGCGTTTCTTCAATTAAAGATCTAAGTTTATTAACAATTACTGACGAGTCCGATCAAGATATAACTTCTCAATATGAGCTTGTTAAGTATACACAAGGTACAAAAACAACTGATGAAAGCCAATTAATTATTAAACCAACTGGCTCAGGTACGGCGGATAAAACATTTACCGTTAAGATGAAAGATGAAGCACGCGACTACATTATTTCAGACTTTGAAGGTAATAAGTTTGATATAGATGACTTTGGTAAGTATGTTTACCCAGGCAAAGATGCATATAACACGATGAGTTATGCTAGCTTAACAGGCAATGTTGGTGGCGTACCATCAGAATATAATTCAACAACAATGGATGTTTCTATAAATATTCTGACACTGCTTGAATTAAACCAAGAATACTTCTATGCGGTTACTGCTGCGAATAAAACAACATTAGACCCGAAATTAATATTAGATAGTGTTAAAAATAATAAACCAGCCGATAATGGGATATTATCATTTGGTAAAGGATCAGTAAAAAAAGCAGCAGATGGTAGTGCAATTTTACCTCTTGTAGCCAATCCGTCTACTGAACCAGGAATTAAGAATGTGTTTAAAACGGGTCAAAGAGTATTCTTATTCACAAAAGATCAATATGGAAATATTGTCTGGGCTTATCAAAAAGAGACAAATGGTACAGGCCATACCCAAAAACAATATGTGGAAATTCAATATACACCAAAACCATAAAAAAGAAGCAAAGCTAGAGAATTCTTATGTCGAATTCTCTAGCTTTTTTTACATCAAATAGTAGATAGCACGAGAGGTTTTTGCTAATTGATAATATCTGTATCCTATAGGGAGTTAATTTCAATTCATCATATGAATTTTTTAAAGATATCGATTCCCAATAAATATTTCCTATAACCTCTAACTACAGCGCAGTATACCCACCATCCACAGTAAACACGCCTCCTGTAACAAAGGAAGAAGCCTCTGATGCTAGATATAGCGCAATACCACCTAATTCATCCGGTGTCCCAGGTCTACCCATTGGGGTAAGGTTCATCCAAGTATCAATCATGTCCCCACCTTGTTCAAAATACGGCTTTGTCAGCTCTGTTTTCATGTATCCAGGAGCAATTGTATTCACTTTTATATTATGCTTTGCCCATTCCATTGCTAAACTCTTCGTAAGCATAATCACGCCTGCTTTGGATGCGTTATAGGAAGATTGGCGTTGCGGGGTATTAGCAATGATGCCAGACATAGAAGATATATTTATGATAGATCCTCTTTTTTGGTCAATCATTACTTTGCCCACAGCTTTCGATACTAGAAAAACTCCATTTAAATTGATATTGATGACTTTATTCCAATCTTCAAATGACATCTCTTCGGCTTTTTCATGAATTGTGATGCCAGCGTTATTAAATAAAACATCTATTTTACCGAAATGGTTCAACACCTTGGTTACCATATTATTGACGTGTTGTTCATTGGTTACGTCCATTTTGATCGCAAGAGTGTCTATTCCTTCATCACGCTTGAATTGATCAGCTGTTTTCTGGGCTTCCTCTAGATTTAAATCGGCTATGACAATATGAGAACCAGATTGTGCTAAAGCAAGAGCCATTGCTTTTCCTAATCCCATTGCTCCTCCAGTTACAATAGACACCTTATCTTTAAGACTAAATCTATTTAAAATACTCATATATTTACACTTCCTTTTATTTGATGTTACCGCTTTCATTAATAGGGATACATCTAAATTTAATGTGCAATTTCGATTGATTGATTGTCATCTGCAGCTGATTTGCTAATGTTTTGATCGACTTTCATAAAGAATGTCAGTATAAAGCCAACTATATATAATATAGTAAGTGTCCATATAGCACCTTCAACACCAGCGATCGGCACAACTACTGTTACAATTGCTGGTCCAACAAAGTTACTTAAACCTGCTGATAAATTGTGCATAGACACTGCTGCACCTTTATGAGATGGTTCCAGTGTTGGGAAAATAGCTGACATTGGTACGAATGCAGCAATTGCAATTCCGAAGAATATAGCTACAAATATTCCAACCCAAATATTTGGTCCAAAGGATATTGGTAAATAGTAAAAAATTAATGTAGCGATAGCCATACCTATACAACCAAACCATCTTACCTGTCTAACCCATCCAAGTTTATCTCCAAGAATACCCCACATTAGGTTTGTAAAAATAGTTGTTGCATAAACAGCTCCCCAAATACGAAGCCATTCGGACATCGTAAATCCGATTTGCTCTGTAAAAACAATCGGTAGTATAACGACAAAACCAAAGAGGGAGATTTGGTTAATAATACGTACGGCTGAAGCGATAACGATTTGTGGGTTTTTCGCGATTGTAATTCCTTTTAGTAATTCTTGTAGTGGTCCTTCATTTGTTGTATTTTGCTTATAACTATTAAAGTCATCTTTTATTAAAAACATCGCCATCAAGCCGCCAATGGCAATAAAGAGAATTGCCGACCATAATGTACCCATAAATCCGATTGCAGGAATTGAAAAGCTTGGCAGATATGTACCAAAGACTCCTACTCCTACTGAATACATACACCAAAACCAACCCATTGCAGAAGCTAATCTTTGTTTTGGAGCGGCATATGCAATCCAAACTACAAAGCCGTAAATAAACATCGGATAGGCAATTCCGCGAATCCCATACATGATCAGCATCATAGAAAAGTTTTTTTGCTCAAGGCCTAATGTTAAAAAGCCAATGTGGAAAATAATCCAAAGTACAAAACCGATGATCATCGTACGACGTGGCCCAGTTATTTCTGCCAAGACTCCTGAAAGCCAAGATGCTACGGCAACAGTGAGTCCATATACAGTAAAGACTAATGAGGCTTGTTGAGTAGAAAATCCTATATCAACTATATATTTTGATAAAAACGCTTGTTCAATTCCATCTCCGGTCATAAAGAAGGCAATGGCTATATATCCCCAAATTAACGCTATTGGTAAACCAAAGATTTGCTTTGAAGGAGATGCAGTTAAGCTACGATTCATAATGTTTCCTCCTTAATCCTTTTTATCATTACGACTTGAACATTGTCTCACGATTTTGAACTGTGCCAAGGACCTGCAGGGTGCAGGGGAGTTAGCTATTGTTTTCTGTCGATTCGACTTCATACAGATAAATTGCCGCGTGACCATTTGAAGTGGCGCTCTAGTTTTAGACCTGTGATTTAGTTACCGTCTGCTCACAAAAAAAGACTCTACAATCGTATTTATCTCGCCTCCTGTAAGAGGGGAAGTATTCGATAGCAGAAGCTCCGCTAAAAATATGCAAGAATGAAAAAGGTTCCTAACCTTTGAATGTTTTGTTTTTTTCTAGGAATCCAATTTTGATCTATGGTATTAAAATAACTTTTAAAGAGCCGGCTCCGCTTTTTACCATTTCAAAGCCTTTCTTAAACGCTTCTAGAGGAAGTTTATGAGTAACTACGCCCTCAGTAGGGAGTGCACCAGATGCAATTCCGTTAATAACATTTGGATAACAGTATGGTCCTAAGTGCGCACCTAAAATATCAAGCTCTTTACGATCACCTATAATACTCCAATCGACGGTTACCGGACTTGAAAACACACTAAACTCTACAAAGCGCCCAAGCTTTCGGATGGCATGTAAGCCCTGAATAACACTAGCGGGTGCACCAGTTGCTTCTATATAAACATCACATCCATAACCCTCTGTCATATTTTTAATTTCCTCCACTACATCTACCTTTGAAGGATTAAGAACGATATCTGCCCCAAATTGTTTAGCAAGTTCCAATCGATCGTCTCGTATATCTAAAACTACTAATGTACCAGGACTTCGTAGTTTTGCTGCTGCTATCATTCCTAGTCCAAGCGTTCCGGCACCTGAGATGACAACAAAATCTCCTATTTGAATATTAGCTCGATTTACTGCATGCATTGAACACGCATACGGTTCGATTAGAATAGCTTTCTCAATAGGTAAATCATGAGGAACTTTATGGTTAATCGCATTTACCGGAAACTTCATATATTCGGCCATTCCGCCATTCACATTAAATTGAAAACCGTATATATCATGCTTTTCACACATCCAGTATTGACCGCGCTTACAATATCGACAAGTATTACAAGGCACAATTTGTTCAGAAATGAGGCGGTCTCCAACAGAAAACTCTGTCACGCCATTACCTACTTTGACAACCGTCCCTACAAATTCATGCCCTGGGATGACTGGAGTTTTTACATAACTAGGTTGACCATCCTCTCCGCCCCAAAACATAGGGGCTCCATCCCAAGCTTTTACATCACCTGCACAAATACCACAGGCTTCTACCTTAATCAGGACTTCACCTGCTTCTGGAGAAGGTACATCCACAGTTTCAAGTAAATATTCGCCGGGACCATGGCATACAACCGCTTTCATTTTACTAGCTACATTTGACATGATTATCCTCCTTATTATTAGTCTGTATTTTCTGAAAACTAAATATCCACTGTTATATTTAAAAATTACTTTGAAGATAGACAACATGCGTTTGCAAATATTCTTCTAGGCCATGCCTTCCATCGGCACCACCGATACCTGACTTTTTCCATCCAGCATGGAAACCTTGTATAGCTTCAAAGTTTTCACGATTAACATACGTTTCCCCAAACTCTAATTCCTTACTTGCACGTATTGTTACATCTAAGTTTTGTGTGAAAATAGAAGATGTTAGACCGTACTCACAATCATTAGCTAGTTCAAGTGCTTCATCTAAGTCATTGAAAGTAGCAATCGGAAGTACAGGACCGAAAATTTCCTGACGCATAATTTCCATTTCATTATTTACATTTACAAGTACGGTCGGTTCATAAAAATAACCTTTTTCCTTTGAAGAGCGCTTACCACCTGTCAAGATCGTTGCTCCATTAGCAACTGCTTCCTGTACCATTTTCTCTACCGATTCCAGTGCCTCTTTACTAGAAAGGGGCCCCATATCAATTTCGTTATCAATTAATGGGTCTCCATAGGTTACCTCGGACATAGCCTTTGTAACTTTGTTCATAAAATCATCCGCAATGTCTTTATGAACATAAACGCGCTCTGTGCAATTACACACTTGCCCTGTATTAATAACACGAGAGGCGACAATTGAACGTACTGCCAAATCCAGATCCGCATCATCCATAACGATGGCAGGAGCTTTTCCTCCTAGTTCCAAAGATACTTTTGTAATATTTTCTGCCGCTGCTCGCATAACAGCGGCACCAGCATTATAGCTTCCTGTTAAACTAACCATTCTTACCTTTGAATTGCCGGCTAACTCTTGTCCAAGGGTCGTTCCGCTACCAGTCACGATATTAATAACCCCTTTAGGCAAGCCTACCTTATCAATGATTTTTGCAAACTCTAGTGCATTGTTAGGGGATAAATCACTTGGTTTTAGAACAATGGTATTACCTGTGATTAAAGCTGGTGCTGCTTTACGAGCAATTAAGAAAAATGGGAAATTCCATGGTAAAATACCAGCTGTAACGCCGATCGGTGCTTTATGAATAAAAATTTGCTCATTTGGTCGATCACTTTGTACGATTTCTCCTTCGTAGCGTCTCGCCCAACCCGCCATATAATCGATATAGTCGGCAGTAAAGTTAACTTCTGTTTCAGCAAGGGAAAGAGTTTTCCCCATTTCCTCTGATATTGTACGTGCTAAGATTGGAACATTTTCACGGATTTCTTTAGAAATTGCTTGCAAGTACCTTCCTCTTTCAATAGACGGAAGCTTGGCCCAATCCTTTTGTACTTTCTCAGCGGAATCAATAGCTAGTCGTACATCTTCCACAGTCCCTTTAGGAACCTCTGAAATAATTTCTTCCGTTGCTGGATTAATGACCTGTGTTTGCTCACCTGAGCTAGAACTAACAAATCGCCCATCAATGTACATTTGATATTTTCTCATAATCTTTACATCTCCCCGCAAAATGTATTTTTAAAAATAAAAAACTAGTTATTTGTGTACCCCTAGAGATTAGGAAAACGACCAGGAACTTTGAATTTTTCCTCGCGTAATTGAACCAATGTTGTTACTTGTTCTTTTGTTAACTCCTTTGGTTCTCCAATTACTGAAGTTAGATAAAGAAGCTTCGCATAAAATTCCATGGACTCCATTTTGAAATACGCACTCATTAAGTCGATACCACAAGTTAGCGCACCGTGATTGGCTAATAAAATTGCATCATGATTTTGAAGGTAAGGAACGATTGAATTAGGTAACTCTTCTGTGGAGGGAGTCCCATATTCTGCTATAGGAACTTCTCCTAAAAAAATAGTTGATTCAGGCATTATTTGTTTATTAAGCGGTATACCACAAATAGCGAAGGCGGTGGCATATAAGGGATGAGCATGCACAACTGCTGTTACATCGGGACGTTCCTCATAAACACGTAAATGCATCTTAATTTCTGAGGATGGCTTTGTATTTAAGAGATTGTCCTCGATTATCTCTCCTTGCCTATTAATCTTGCAAATCATATCTGGGGTCATAAACCCTTTAGAAACTCCTGTTGGGGTACATAAGAAAGAATTTTCTGAAATTTTAACAGAAATGTTTCCATCATTTGCAGCCCCCATGTCTTTCATATACATTCTTTTTCCTAAGTCGCATATTTGCTCTTTCAATACTTGTTCCGAAACATTCATTAAAGATCTCTCCTTACTAATTTCTAAATCTTAGCTTGATTCTATTTCTTTAGTTCTGTTTTGTCAACATGAACAAAAAAGCATTTCTTTATTTATGTTGTTTCGTGTTGTTTTTAGAGATGTGTGTGGAGTAAAATGAAATAGGGATGGTGAGATTAATATGACTAAATACAAAAAATGTTTAGCTTTTGATTTTGGAGCATCAAGCGGAAGACTGATAGCAGGGGGTTATGATGGAGAAAAGGTCATTTTAGAAGAGATTTATCGTTTTAACAATGAAGCAGTTACAATAAATAATCATTTACATTGGAATCTTGAACTTTTGTATAAACACATACTAAATGGGTTAGAAGTAGCTTCAAAGGATATGAAGGGATTTGATAGTATCGGAGTTGATACTTGGGGAGTTGATTACTGTCTTTTAGATAAAGAAGGAAAACCTATGCATTGGCCATTCCATTATCGGGATACTAGGACGGAAGGTGTTTCCTCAAAAATGCCAATTCAATTTGAAGAATTCTATTCTACAACAGGCATACAATTTTTACTCTTTAATACAGTTTATCAATTATTCGCTGAATTCAAAAATAGCCCAGAGCTAAAACGACAGGCTGAACATTTATTGTTTATGCCGGATTTATTTAATTATTTTTTAACGGGAAATAAAAAGACGGAATATACAATTGCTTCAACTAGTCAACTATTGAATGTAGAGAGCAAGCAATGGGATTTTGACATTATTAAACGATTAGGTTTTCCAAAACACCTTTTTCAGGAAATCATTTTCCCTGGCGAGATTTATGGAATGTTAGACGAAAAGCATATGAAAAAAATTGGTATTAGTAATTCGGTTCCGGTTATCTCTGTAGGAAGTCATGATACTGCTAGTGCTGTTGCTGGAATTCCTTTAGAACATGAAGATAGTGCATATTTAATTTGTGGGTCTTGGTCTTTATTAGGACTTGAAATCCAAAATCCTATAGTCAATGAAAAATCTTTGGAAGAGTCTTTTAGCAATGAGGGTGGGGTACTAAGTACTATCAGATTTCTTAAAAATATTAATGGCATGTTTTTATTGCAACAATTAAAAAAGCACTATAATGAAATATTTACAAAAAAAATAGATTTTGTTGATATTATTAACGCTGTGAAGTTATCGAATAATAACTTTTCTATTAATCCAAATCATTCTTTATTCTTATCACCGGATAATGTTATGGAAGCTATCGATTCCTATTGCATCTCTACAGGACAAGGTAAACCTGAAAATCTAGGTGAGTGGGCAATTGCTATCTATAACGGGTTAACACAAGAATTTAACAATCAATTACTTAACCTTGAAAGTATTACTGGTAAAAAGATAAAGCAGATTCAAATGGTTGGAGGCGGTATTCAAGACGAATTATTATGCCAAATGACTGCCAATGTAACAAACAAGAAAGTGGTAGCTGGTCCCGTTGAATCTAGTGTACTAGGAAATATTATGCTTCAACTATATGCTTTAGGAGAGGTCTCAACTCTTTCAGAAATAAGACAGGTCATAAAAAAGTCTGTTTCCTTAAAGTCATATGAACCACAATTTTGAAGGTAGTAATTAGTCATTGCGTTCTTAGCATACGTGCTACTAAATCAATTAATGTCCCTCTGCTCTGCTTAGTATAGAGAGACACTTTCTCTCACAAAAATATTTACGGAAGAATGAATGTTGAATAGTTTAAATAGAAGAATACACTATGAAAAAGCGAAAATTCACGTATCGTTATTGTTACCTAGGTAATGATACGATAAGGAGTTTTCGCTTTGTCTTCTTCACTTTTCTAATCGAGTATTGTTACTAATTTTTGTAATTGTCTTCTTTCCCAAGTACAATTTAAACAAAGTGAAAAAATCATCAGATGTACTAGTGATAATCATATCAAAACGAGGATATTTCCTCCGCTCTTGCTTGAAAATTATAGTTTCGACTTTTGAAGGGGAAAATAAAAAGAAAAATGGGGATTTATTATGTTACCAAAAGAACGATTGCAAAAAATAATAGATTTAATCCAAATTGAAAAGAAAGTTTATGTCTCAGAACTAAGTCAAAAATTTTCAGTTACAGAGGAAACCATTCGAAGAGATCTTGAAAAATTAGATAAAAGAGGAATTGTATCAAGAACTTATGGAGGGGCTGTAATAAACCGAAACGGCTCAGAGGACTTACCTTTCGATACAAGGACTTCTCTTAATATAGATTTTAAAAAATCAATAGTTTCGAAAATACATCATCTGATTAAAGATGGGGATAAATTAATGGTGGACCCTAGTTCGACAGCTTTTGAATTGATCAAAGCATTATATGATAAACAAGATTTAACGTTAATTACTAATTCCATAAAAATATTAAATGAGTTTAGCGATTCACACTTTCAAATTATTTCAACAGGGGGAGAGTTACGAAAAAAATCACTTTCCTTAATTGGTCCTGCTGCAGAGGCTACTGTTGATAGATATTTTGCAGATATTCATGTATTTAGTTGCAAGGGGATATCGCTTGAACATGGTATTACGGAATCTAATGAGCCTGAAGCGGAATTGAAAAAAATAATGCTTAAAAATTCTAAGATCAATCTCTTGCTAGTAGATCAGACCAAATTTGATAAAGCAGCATTTTTAAAGCTTTTTGATCTTAGTGCCATCGATGTTCTTGTAACAGACAAAAAACCATCCACAGAATGGATAGAGAAATTGAAAGCAAATAATGTCCAGCTAATTTATTGAATACCATAGTGTATTCAAAGAACAAAAAAAGAGGGGCTTTTAAGCAGCCCCTCCCATCATTATACCCAACCAAACGCTCGAGCAACTGTCGCCGTTAGCCATGTCACACCAATAGCAATAACAGTTGGAATTAAAAATGACATAAATGTCCACTTTGCACTTTTTGTTTCTTTATAAATATTGACTAAAGTCGTTCCGCAAGGGAAGTGTAGAAGTGAGAATAACATCATGTTTAAAGCTGTTAGCCAAGTCCAACCTTGGTCGATAAATACTTGTTTTAGCTTCGATAAATCCTCAATTTCTAGCATAGCTCCTTGCGATAAATACGCCATAATTAAGATAGGGATAACAATTTCATTGGCTGGTAGCCCAAGAATAAATGCAGCCATAATAAAGCCATCCATACCAAGAGCCTGACCAAACGGATCTAAAAAGTTAACAAAATGCATTAGAATACTCGTATCACCAACGTAAATATTGGCGAATACCCAAGTCAAAATAGAGGCAGGCGCTGCAACGATAACTGCTCTTTTTAATACATTCCATGCTTTATCAATACTTGCTCTTAAAACTGTATCCCAAAACTTTGGTTTTCGGAATGGTGGAAGCTCTAATGTGTAATGGGTAGGTACACCCTTTAAAGCTGTTTTAGAAAGAACCCAGGAAACGGATAAAGTCACAACGACGCCCAACATAACAAATCCTATTAAAATAGCCGCTGTTACTAATGAACCTGTTGCACCTGAAAAACCAGTTACCATAAATAAGGATGCTAATAAAATAAGTGTTGGCCATCTCCCGTTACAAGGAACAAAATTGTTCGTTAAAATGGCTAACATTCGTTCACGAGGAGATTCTATAATTCTTGTAGACAGGATAGCGGCGGCATTACAGCCAAAGCCCATTGCCATTGTTAATGACTGCTTCCCGTGTCCTCCTGCTCGTTTAAATAAACGGTCCATATTAAATGCTACACGTGGTAGGTAGCCGTAGTTTTCTAATAGAGCGAACATAGGGAAGAATATAGCCATTGGCGGTAACATAACACTAATAACCCAACCCGTACCTCTAAATAGCCCAAGAATTAAAATACCGTGTAGCCATTCGGGTGCGTGCATTGCTTCAAAAAGAATGGTTAGCTTACCTTCTAAATAGCCAAATAAGTTTGCTAACATATCAGATGGTACGTTTGCGCCAGCGATAGTAATGTAAAAGACGGTTCCAAGCAAGATAAGCATAATAGGGAATCCCCAAATGCGGGATGTGAAAATTTCATCTAATTTATCAGATCTGTACATTGTAGTTTGCTGCGATACTACTTTTTTACATAGAGATTTGCTTTTAGTATAAATATCACTGACGATTTCATCTCGAATATCCTCATTCGAAACCTCGTTCACTTCAGCTAAAATAGCCTTAAGTGAATTATGATTTAACACTGACTGGGACTCCATTCGCTCTCACCTCGTGCTGTTTATTATCCTTATGATTTTGCAGTTTTAAGATCAATTCTTCATCACCATCAAGTAAGCGAAGGGCAACCCATCTCGATGGATATGTTTCATCAAAATAACCTTCTAATTTTGATTCTATCTTTGTAATGGCTTCCTCTATTTCTTTCGAATATGTCATACGATATGGCGTTGTAACGATTTGCCCATTCACGAGTTGATTTAATGTATCGAGCAATTGATGAATACCTTTTTTATTTCTTGCCGATATTTTGACAACTGGGACTCCTAGCTCACGAGCCAATCTCTTGTCATCAATTCGGATTCCTTTTTTCTCAGCTTCATCGATTAAATTGATACAAATGATGACGTTATTAGTCATTTCTAAAACTTGGAGCGCAAGATTTAAATTTCTCTCTAATGATGTTGCATCAAGCACAACAATCGTTGCATCCGGTTGGTCAAAAACAATATGGTCTCTTGCAACTTCTTCATCTGCTGAATTGGAAAATAGAGAATAGGTCCCGGGTAAATCCACGAGTACATATTGATCTCCTTTGTGTTCAAAAGATCCTTCTGCATGAACAACCGTTTTCCCTGGCCAGTTCCCAGTATGTTGCTTCAATCCTGTTAATGTATTAAATAATGTACTTTTACCGGTATTTGGGTTACCTGCTAAAGCTATTCTATTTACTCTCACTTTGTTTTCCCCCTAACAATTTCGCCCAAAATCATAGAGCTTTCATCATTACGTAAGGCAATCGTCGTATTGCTGACGCGATAAGCAACAGGGTCTCCTAAAGGGCTTTTGCGAAGAACAGAGATTTCTGCGCCTTTTACAAAGCCTAAATCCAATAATCTTCTTCTTAAAGGGCCCTTAATGTTTATTTCTTTTATTAAAAAGCAATCTCCAAACGAGCATTCAGAAAGAGGTTTTAATGTTTTTTCCATACGCATTTTTTATTCCTTTCTATAATAATATTTCCCGAACGTCATATTGTTTCCTGAAGGAAACTTTATTAATGATTATCCCTGTTTTATGACAATTGTCAATAGTTTTCTGAAATCTTTTTGAAAGAACGTGATAAAAGAGCGTCCTAATGAAAGGAATGACGGGCATTTTTGTTGGACAAAGAAATGTTGAAAAAAGGGGAGTTGTTTAGCATACAAAGCGGGCAAAGTTTTTGATGTAATGATATGAAAAGGTCCTTATTATGATGTATTAAGGAAAGTGGGTTTTCGTTACAGATGCCTATAGAATTTTTAACTTCTTTCAGCAGAAGTCTCCCACCTATAGAGGTGGTGAGATGAATGCGGATTTAAGATACTTTTCAGTGGGTGTCCAAACACCCGCTGAAATAGAGGAACTCAGTCTAAAAACGCCACGTCCTGTGGCAACGACTGAGTGACCAACATCGTGTTGGCCCAAAGCCTCCGGCGGATGTCACGGAATCGGAAAGGAGTGCTTAGGGGATGTTAGCCTAAAACCATCGCATCCATGCGAAAACGGCTAACTGACCTGCATCGGTAAAAACGCCACGTCCTGTGGCATTACCGAAATGACCGACATCGTGTCGGCCCTCGTGCAGGCCTAAGCACAAAGCCGATTCCGGACGCAATTATGCCGAGGCATAATTGTTCATAAGAGGGGATCTGCTGTGAAGAAGCGATAGCGGAACAAAAAATCATGACCCTCTGATACTAATAAAGTATTGGCAGAGGGTCATGGTTTTTCCTTTATTCAGGTGTCACTGGAGGATTTGGAATGAAGCAGAGGAATTTGTTTGAATGAAATGACGATTTCCTTCTACTGTATAATCAGCCGGTACTGGTTTGCCAAAGTCATTACGAACGATGGAGGCATTCGGCGATAAATTATTGATAATGATTTCCATATTCGCCTCAAATTCAACTGGTTTATTATTTAATGTTGCCTGGAACGTGATACGATTCGATTTTTTTGTAATGCTAATTTCCATAACACCAGTATCCTCATTAAGGAGAGTTCCTAGTGGTGGAATAATAACAGTCATATTGGATTTTGTTGTTAGAACGAAGCGATCTTTAGTATTTTCCGTGTCGGCAACGTTTATTTTTGCTGTATAGGTATTTTTATTTTTAGTCATAGCTGTAGTTTTACCTGGTACGGCTGCAGTATCCGATAAAATTGGCTTTTTTGACCCGTGCCCTTTAGGTAAATCATATTTTCCGTTTACAAAATCTACTAAAGTCCAGACATTTGGTACAAGCTGCTGCTGCACAGGTGTTAAAGCCTCGAAGGCTGTTTTCGCTGCCTGTACATCTTGAGCAGTAGACGTTTTAGGCGATAAAGCTGCAATAGCGTTTTCTACTTCCTTAGCTGCCGCCTTATCCTTCACTACTTGCTGTTCAGCATCTAATAAAATCTGCTCTATGCCAGCAGGTAAATAGATGTATGTGAATCTGCGTAGCGCATTTAGCTCAGCTCTAGCATCAGCTACATCTTGATGGAAGGTAATGCGAGATGAGTTTAATAATTTGATTTTATTGACCACTTTATCGATAGATGTATTTGGCGTTATATAGGATGTCAGTATTCTTTGTGATTCCGGACTCACAAAGGACTTTTGTGCTGCGTTTAACGTATTGTACCAATCTTTCGTTTCCATAACGTTTTGATAGTAATTAACGGAAGTTGACTCCACCGAAGCTAATTTCTCTTCAATTTGTTCAGCAAGCTTACGGTACGCAACTCTCGTCTGACGATGATTTGACAGCGTAGAATAGTTCGTAACGTACGGTTTTTCTGTTTCAGTTAACTCATCGTAGGCCTTATTGGCTGCTTCTAAAGCTGATTGGAACGAAGCTGTTGTATCATTAATGTTTGAAATAAGTCGAACAACATTCGAAACGTTAGCGTTGTAGTAATAAGTATAATCGTATATGTAAGCAGTTTTTGAATGTCCAGTAATATCAGCAGATGATGCTGACGTAGTAGGTGCAGTATAGATTAGTGAAGGGACCGCAACTAGGGCTAGTAAGGCTAATTTTCTTTTGTTTTTCATAATACGGGAAACCTCCTATTTGGTTTTTGATAAGTGTGATGGGTAAATCATACGGTAAATTCCTAATATATGTTGGTAAACCAATTTTATCATATCTCGGGATTTTTTCGTGTATATTTTAGGTGAATAGGTAGATTGAATATGTAATTTTTAAATACTTTGTGTCTTATGTACTTATGAAAATATGAATGGAAAGCAAATCGCTTTTTTTAGAGAGCGGGATAGAGCCTATAAAGTAATGGATAGACTCCAGGAACAGACGGTTAGAACCGTCGAAGTGACGGATAGAATCGTCAAATACGTGGATAGAACAGCCAAGGTCGTGGATAGCACCGTCAAAATCGTGGATAGAAGAGCTAAAGTCGTGGATAGACCGTTAAAGTGATGGATAGAAATCGAAGTGATGGATAGAACCGCTGAAGCGACGGATAGAATCATCAAAGCGACGGATAGAACCGTCGAAGCGACGGATAGAACCGTCGAATGCGTGGATAGCACCGTCAAATACGTGGATAGCACCGTCAAAGTCGTGGATAGCCTCGTCAAAGTGATGGATAGCATCGTCAAATACGTGGATAGCACCGTCAAAATCGTGGATAGAAGAGCCAAAGTCGTGGA
>NZ_JBNNUX010000036.1:0-22845 GCF_050280145.1 Lysinibacillus sp. NPDC093688 | reverse complement strand
TGTCGTGGATAGCCTCGTCAAAGTGATGGATAGCATCGTCAAATACGTGGATAGCACCGTCAAAATCGTGGATAGAAGAGCCAAAGTCGTGGATAGCCTCGTCAAAGCGACGGATAGAACCGTCGAATGCGTGGATAGCACCGTCAAAATCGTGGATAGAAGAGCCAAAGTCGTGGATAGCCTCGTCAAAGTGATGGATATAACCTTCAAAGTGACGGATAGAACCAGTGTTATCGAAGCCGATACCACGATTCTGGACGCATAATTTATTTTTTGTTGAGATTGAAAAGGACTCGGCGCAAAGCCGAGTCCTTTTCAATTTTTATTGTTTACCTGAACGTTGAGCATCTTTATAGATGTCGATGGCCTTGTTTAATTTGTTAATAGCATCTGTCACGTCGTACGAAGAAGCATAGACGTTATTAACAATGGATTGAGCGTGTTGAACTGCTTTTTCTAGACTGCGTTTTTCTCTTTCTGTTGTCCATAGTTCGTAATAGGGGATATCAGAGCCATCTCCATTCTCAGAAACTTTTACATACTGAACAGAGTTAATGAGCGATGCTAGCCAAGATTTATCAACGTAATGCCAATAATTCGTACCAGACTTATAATTACTCCTATATGTTGAAATGGCATTATTTAAATAATAATATGCAGACGAAATATCTGACTGAGACGAGGAGCTATTATTTGCAATACCTTGTGCGTATGAAACGGCAGAAACTAGAGCATCTTTTTCACTTTGCGTCGTCCAAATGACATTGGAGGATAATTCAGAGCCGTTCACAGAAACGGTTACATACTGAACAGAGTTAATAAGTGAAAAAAGGGCAGATCGATCGGCATTCGATTGATACGTACCATATTTATGCGCGTTCTTATAAACTGTAATAGCGTAGTTTAAATTGTTAATAGCGTTTATGATATCAGACTGTGTTGCATAGTTATTATTTACAACATACTGAGCAGATGAAACGGCAGAGGTTAGAGCATCCTTCTCGCTTTGAGTCGTCCAAGGTACATATGATGCTACATCATTACCATTGTTCCAAGAAACCGTTACATACTGAACAGAATAGATAATCGATTGTAGTGAAGACTTATCACCATAGACATATTTTGTTCCGCTTTTTTGCACAGCTTGATAAGCGCTTAATGCTTTTTTGTACTGTGTAATAGCATTGTTTACTTGTTCCTGTGAGGCGTAAGAATTATTCACTACTGCTCTTGCGCTGCTTACGGCAGATTCGAATGCTGTACGTTCAGCCTGCGTTGTCCATTTCTCGCTTGTTAAAACGTCATATCCATTAACAGATACTGCAACATACGGAGGTGAAGCTACTAAATTGCTTAGCTCCGTTTTATTTAAAACAGGTAATGACACAGAGGCTTTTTTATCATCCACCTGCACTTTATTAATTAGATGCCCTGAATTTAATGCCACCTTTGCCCCATGTTTGACAACTACTTGCTCAATTTTACCTTTTCCGTAAAGGCTGAAATCTTTCTCAACATCGATAATCAGTTTATCAACATTGGCCGTTACTTCAAATGCAGTAACTTTACCAATTACCTCGACTTTCGAAATAGTTTTGTCAGAAGTCACACTTACTTTAGTGCGCTTTAAGTTAATGTTTGGAGATTGCATATTTTTTAGAGAAACATTTAACCAATTACTATTTCTAGTCAATAAAGGTCTAAAAGTAATTGTATCCCCAATAGTAACGTCATCAAATGTAATGGCCTTCTTCACACGATTCGTTACAATAAGCTCATCTTCAATAGTGACATTTTGAACTTTTACATAATCCGCATTTACAGTTAGACTTCCAGCAATTTGCGCGTCACCGCCATCAAAATCTACCGCTTTATTTTTTGTTCCAGCTTTAGTTAGTGTTAGTGATGAAATACTAGTAATTTCACCGTTCTTTACGACTATAGTAGCTTCAGCATTCGCCAATGCAGCATTATTAGATGTGTTTAAGAGGGGCTTCAATGACTGACTAATTTTAAATTGGCCATTGGATGTAAGTAATTTATCTTTAGTAATGTTGGTAATGGTCACACTTTGCCCTTTTGTTTTGGCTGCAGCTACCTGCCCATCAATGTGAATTGAGTGGTTTAACGATGAATCATTAGATGTGGCATTTGCAGTTGACGTAGGCACTACTAAGGTTGCTGTAATAGCAGTAGCCATAAAAGTAGAAAATATTTTATTCTTCATTTTTGTCACCCTAATCATTGTATTTAATGGATAATATATCATACATTTCTTCAATTTAGTGCGCGATTGGGTCATTTTACTATATTAATTTAAATAAAGTGATAGCCCCTTTTTCTGTATCGTTTGTTTTAAGATTGAATTGTTTATTATCTCAATAAATAAATCATCCTTCCAACCAAAAGAGCCATTTGTCATTGTTTTAACATGATGAAAAATACTAGATGAGTTTCGTTATGTTCAGAAAATGGCCTTGTTATGAGGGATGAATAAACGATGAAGTGCATTGACCGAGTATACAAACAGCACTACTATAGGAGAGGAAAGGGGGACACGCTATGATGTATCTCGGCATGATTTTTTTTCAAATTGTAGCTCCGATTTTAGTGCTTCTAGTACTTGGCGCAGTTTTACAAAGGAAATTTCGTTTTAATTTAAAGGCGTTATCTCAACTTATTACATATTGCTTTATGCCAGCAGCTGTTTTTGTGAATTTATACGAAACAAGTATAGAGCTGTCTGTGCTAGGGGAAGTGGCATTATTTATTCTGCTCTTTATCGGAAGCCAAATGGTGCTTAGTCACTTTCTAGCAAAGGGGCTCGGTTTAGTAAAAACAGAGGCTGCGGTGTTTAAAAATAGCGTTGTCCTAATTAATTCAGGCAACTATGGTATTCCAGTTGCACAAATGATTTTCGTGACCCAGCCGATTGGGGTAGCGATTCAAGTCATTCTCGTCATATTTCAAAATATGACGACCTATACTTACGGCTTGTACAATTTAATTTCTTCAACAAAATCAGGCATGTCGATTTTGAAGGACTTCCTCAAAATGCCTATTATTCATGCACTTATTATCGGCGTTACTATGAACTATTTTAATATCCCTATTCCGCAGTTCGTAAAAATTCCGATAGACCATGTGGCAGGTGGCTTTATCGCTGTAGCATTAATAACTTTAGGGGCACAACTATCACAGCTTGAAATTAAATCCATGTTCAATAAGATGGTATACATTAGCTGTTTTACACGATTAATCATAGGGCCAGCCGTAGCATTGCTTATCATTTTTGCGCTTGGTCTTGATGGTGTCGTGGCACAATCACTTTTTATAGCTAGTTCATTCCCGACTTCGCGAAATAGCTCTAGTCTAGCATTAGAATATGACGTAGAATCGGCAACTGCTGCACAAACAGTTTTATTTTCAACGATTGTGAGCTGTATTACAGTGACGATTGTAATTTATGTAGCGGAGTTGTTGTTTACCTAACCTAAATGCTCTTCTGAATCAAAGATAGGATTGCAGCCCTCCTTGTAGGGACTTATATAAGTTAATTACCAAAACGTGTGGTTGATTTCCGTTCCGGCTGGGCGCTTTGTTGTTGCTGTCGCTACGCTTTCGCACAGATAAAACAATTGCTGACGCTTCGCTTTCGCACAGAGCAGAGCTTCCTAGGGGCGTCCGATGAGCCGCTTAGGCCAACACGATGTTGGTCACGAAGGCGTTATCACAGGATGTGATAACGCCTTCGTTCCTCTATCGCTAATCCCCGAGGAGTCACCCGGCCTTCACTCCAATCAACTAAAATTCATGGCTTACGTTTAAACTTCTTTCAGTAGAAGTCTCCCATCTCAGTAGTGTCCAAGCATCAGTGGAACACGGAATCGATAAGGGATTAATATAGGATGTTAGCCTAAAATCATCATATCCATGCGATAACAGCTAATTGACCTGCATCATGTTATTGCTGACGCTTCGCTTTCGCACAAAAAACATCTGCAGGCCTAGGCACAAAGCCGAATCCAGACGCAATTATGCCGAGGCATAATTGATCAATGGCTGTCGCCAACTTTTGATGAAAAGCCAAAAATAATCAAATGAAGCTTCCATCTATTAGCAATATCTGCTACACTAGCATCAAACTTAATAGTATTAACTAGGGGAGTCTGATGAGTCAGGCTGAGAGGGAAACGCATAGAGGTTTCTTGACCCTTTGGACCTGATCTGGCTCATACCAGCGTGGGAAAGTTAACCATTATTGCACACTATGTTATTTGCAATAACTATACCTTTACATTCTTAGCCGGATCCAAAATTTTTTTTGGATTCGGCTTTTTGTCTTCATTCAGCGGAAGACTCCTATCTTTGCAGGTGATGAGATGTATGCGGTTAAGCTTCCTATCAAGTGGGTGCCCAAACGCCTGCTGAATGAAGACAAGCCTCCGGCGGATGTCACGGATTTTAAAAGGAATGAATTGTGCGGGCACAATTCAAAATCCGGACGCAATTACGCCAAGGCGAAATTGATTTTTGTGGGTGAGCTAGATTCGGTCCTTATATAAATATAAAAGGGAGCGAAGTAGTTTATGACAACAGTTAGCGATAAGAACATTACGATTATGTCAAGTTTTGAAGGAAGTAAAAAGGTTTACGTAGAAGGATCTCGAGCAGATATTTTAGTACCAATGCGTGAAATTTCTTTAAGTCCGACGACAGGAAGCTTTGGTGAAGAGAAAAATGCGCCAGTGCGTGTTTATGATACGAGTGGCCCGTACACTGATCCTGCGCATAAGGTGGATATTACGAAAGGATTGCCAGCTTTACGTAGTGCGTGGATCAGAGAACGAGGTGACGTTGAAGAATATGAAGGTCGTACGATCAAGCCAGAAGATAATGGGTTTCGCAATTCTGAAGATCCACGAATAAAAGAAAATGTATTTCCTGATTTATCTAGAAAGCCTTTGCGTGCGAAGAAAGGTGGAAATGTAACACAGCTTCACTACGCACGAAAGGGAATTATTACTCCAGAAATGGAATTTGTAGCGATTCGCGAAAATATGGATCCTGAGTTCGTACGCTCAGAGATCGCGGCGGGACGTGCAATTTTACCATCTAATATTAATCACCCTGAGGCAGAGCCAATGATTATTGGACGCAACTTCCACGTGAAAATTAACGCCAATATTGGGAATTCAGCGGTGTCATCTTCTATCGCAGAAGAGGTAGAAAAAATGACGTGGGCTACACGCTGGGGTGCTGATAACATTATGGATTTATCTACGGGTAAGCATATTCATACGACACGTGAATGGATTATCCGTAATGCCGCAGTGCCAGTAGGGACGGTGCCGATTTATCAAGCGCTAGAAAAAGTAAATGGTGTGGCAGAGGATTTAACGTGGGAAGTGTATCGTGATACGTTAATCGAACAAGCAGAGCAAGGTGTTGATTACTTCACGATTCATGCAGGGGTATTGCTACGTTATGTGCCATTAACGGCTAATCGTGTAACCGGCATAGTGTCTCGAGGAGGCTCGATTATGGCGCAGTGGTGTTTATATCACCATCAAGAGAGCTTCTTATATACACATTTTGAAGAAATCTGTGAAATTATGAAAGCCTATGATGTTGCTTTCTCTTTAGGTGATGGTTTACGTCCTGGTTCTATAGCCGATGCAAATGATGAGGCTCAGTTTGTGGAGCTGGAAACGCTAGGGGAATTAACACAAATTGCCTGGGAGCATGATGTACAAGTGATGGTAGAAGGACCAGGGCATGTGCCGATGCATCTTATTAAAGAAAATATGGACAAGCAGTTAGAGGTGTGTAAGGAAGCTCCTTTCTATACTTTAGGGCCGCTAACGACAGATATTGCTCCGGGCTATGACCATATTACATCAGCCATTGGTGCTGCGATGATAGGTTGGTATGGTACGGCAATGCTATGTTATGTGACGCCTAAAGAGCATCTTGGCTTACCAAATCGTGATGATGTTCGTGTAGGGGTTATTACGTATAAAATTGCTGCACATGCTGCTGATTTAGCGAAAGGGCATCCGGGGGCACAGCAACGTGATGATGCACTATCTAAGGCACGCTTTGAATTCCGCTGGCGCGATCAATTCAACCTATCGCTAGATCCAGAGCGTGCAGTCGAATATCATGATGAAACATTGCCAGCAGAAGGAGCAAAAACTGCGCACTTCTGTTCAATGTGTGGACCTAAGTTTTGTAGTATGAAAATCTCACAGGATATTCGTACTTATGCAAAAGAAAAAGACTTAAATACGACTGAAGCAATCCACAAAGGTATGCAGGAAAAGGCGAAGGAATTTAAAAAGGCAGGCAGTCAAATTTATCAATAATTATTAGAGCGGGCTTGTGTCTATCAAATTAGGCGCAAGTCTTATTTTGATTCATCACCAAAAGTGGTGAATGACATTTGTTAAAACCTATGCATGTATATAGGTTGATTGGAGTGGAGGCTGGGCGACTCCTTGGGGATCAGCGTCACAGATGAGACCCTGGAGCGAGCAGATAGGGGAACGAAGGCTAAAAGCATCAAATCCTGTGATAACGCCTTCGTGACCAACATCGTGTTGGCCCAAGCGGCTCATCGGACGCCCCCAGGAAAGCGCCCAGTCGGAACGGAAATTAACCACTCATTATGGTGATGAGCCCTCGTTTTGTAATTAAGATAAAAAAACTCCATGTGAAGTTGCCCTTCACATGGAGTAAAAAGTTGGATTTGGATATCAATAATAGTAGAAAAAAATCAATTTGCCTTGCTGAAATGTTAAACGTTAGTTGGTTGTTTCACGTATGGATTTGAAAGATCCATACTTTCTAATGAAAGACCCATAGCTTTTGCTACACCTTCACCATATGCTGGGTCAGCTAAATAGCAGTGAAGGATATGACGACGTTTGATGAACTCTTCAACTGATGCCATATCATTAGCAGTATTTTCAAATAGGCGTTGTTGCTCTTCAGCAGTCATTAGGTTGAATAATTTACCTGGCTGCTCGAAGTAGTTGTTGTCATCTTCACGGAAGTCATGGATACCTGCATGACCGTCAATACGTAATTCAGGCTCTTTATAGTCTAAGTTATGCTCCCATTCGCCGTAGCTATTTGGTTCATAGCCCAAAGTAGAACCAAGGTTGCCATCGAAACGCATAGCACCATCGCGGTGGAATGAACGGAATGGACATTTTGGTGCGTTTACAGGAAGCATGTAGTGGTTTACACCTAAACGGTAGCGTTGTGCATCTGCATACGCAAAGATACGAGCTTGTAACATTTTGTCTGGCGAGAAGCTGATGCCAGGGATAATGTTAGATGGTGCAAATGCAGCTTGCTCAACTTCAGCAAAGTAGTTGTCCGAGTTTTTGTTTAACTCAAATTCACCCACAGGAATTAATGGGAAGTCTTTTTTATACCATACTTTTGTTAAATCAAATGGGTTATATGGTAATTCGCGAGCTTGTTCTTCTGTCATTACTTGAATAGACATTTTCCATTTAGGGAAATCGCCATCTTCAATTGCCCCATATAGATCGCGCTGTGAAGATTCGCGGTCGTTACTGATTATTTCTGCAGCCTCAGCACCAGTTAGGTTTTTAATCCCTTGCTCTGTACTGAAGTGGAATTTAACCCATACGCGCTCATTTTCTTCATTAATAAAGCTATAAGTGTGAGAACCGAAACCGTGCATGTTGCGGTATCCAGATGGAATACCACGGTCAGACATTACGATTGTTACTTGGTGAAGTGCTTCTGGTAATGAAGTCCAGAAATCCCAGTTTGAATTAGCGTTTTTCATATTTGTACGTGGGTCACGTTTTACCACGTGGTTTAAATCTGTGAAGTGTAAAGGATCACGGAAGAAGAATACAGGTGTGTTGTTACCAACTAAATCCCAGTTACCTTCTTCGGTATAGAACTTAAGTGCAAAGCCACGAATATCGCGCTCAGCATCCGCTGCACCACGCTCACCTGCAACTGTTGAGAAGCGTGCAAACATGTCTGTCTTTTTCCCAACTTCTGAGAAAATTTTTGCTTTTGTATATTGAGTAATATCATGCGTTACAGTGAAAGTACCAAATGCACCTGAACCTTTAGCGTGCATACGACGTTCAGGAATAACTTCACGGTTGAAGTTCGCTAATTTTTCAACTAACCATACATCCTGAAGAAGTAGAGGGCCACGAGGACCTGCTGACATTGAATCATGGTTGCTTACTACTGGAGCGCCACCTGCTGTTGTAAAACGACGGCTACGATCATTTTTGTTTGTCATATTAGTTTACCTCCTAAAGAAAAATTGTGAGTCAAACTCTTCATCAATAACTATAACAAATGCAAACTAGAATTGCTAGTAAATTATAATCATTATTGTTAAAGAATATTTATATTAAGATATAAACTATAAATATATGCTAGATTGAAAGTGCTTATGAATGATTTTTACAACAAAACTAGTTTATTGAAATGTTTTTCGAGAATTATTGAAAATGAGCTATAAAGAAGGGATAGCTCGAAATTAAAAGGCTTTAAAGTAAATTCTTTTATTTATTGAAAATGAAATATGATAATTGAAAAAAGGGCCTTTTAGGGCTAATGAACAAAGAAGGGTTAAAGCCACCGCGTTCTGTGATAACGCCTTTATCCCTCTACACTTTCGCTCAAAGCGCTCAGTCGTAACGTAAATCAATTCCACTCCACGTTACGATGAAGAGCCTTCTTAAGTTTTACGATAACGATTAGGCGTAATGCCGATGTGCTGTTTAAAAATTTTAATAAAGTAATTCGAATCTTCGAAACCATTTAAATAGGCGATTTCACTAATAGCAAAATCAGTTTCTACTAGCATTTTTGTAGCATTATGAATTCGGACCTGCTGCAGGTAGCGTTTAAGTGGCAAGCCTTGCTTCTTTGAAAAAATCGTACTTAAATAATTGGGACTAATCCCTAATTTATGGGCAACGTAAGGTAAAGATAACCCGCTATCCTGAAATTGTTGGTCGATAATTTCTATGGCCAGTTCTACATAGTCAGCCCGTTTCTCCATTCGTGCCTCACGGGCCAATTCAATCAGTTTTTGTGTAAATGATATGATGCCATTTTGAATCGTATAAAATATAGGATGTTCAATAATTAAATGAAAAAGCTGACGATAATTTTGCTCAATTGCAGCTTTTTCATGTAATTTATACTTCAGCATAAAACGTCGGATTTGCGCTAAGACACTTGTTAGATGAATACGTAAGTCATCCTGCTCGTAATAAATTCCTTCATTAGATAGTCGATATAAAAAGGCTTTGACAGCCTCGATATTCCCGTCCTCTAAACTACTTATCAATAATTGTTGCTCTTCGGGTGTTAGTAAAGGATCGAAGGGCTGCGTCTTCAGCTGTTTACTCGTATAAAAAATATGCCCATAGCCTTCGTAAAAACTTTGACGAAGTGCACGCTTCGTTAAGGTATACATATTCTTCATAGTTGTAGGATCCCCATCGTAAATGCCGATATTTAAAGAGCTATTACTTGTCAATCGCCATTCCTTGATTAATGAACGAACATCTTTCTCTAAATCATTTGTTTGGAATAAGCAAACCATTCTCTCTGATAAAGGATAAATCCTCATACTAGAATAAATAGGAGTTTGCTGAAGCCAGTTGTATAGTTTGTTAAACATTTCGGGATGCTCAGGCTCAATCATGGTGAAATGTATATTTGTCTCTAGAGTACTAGTTTTGCTATCTAAAAATAGTTGATCGTAAAAAGATTCATCTGTAGCTTCTTGATACACTGTTTCTGCCTTGGGTGTTCGAAGGGAAATAGCAGTGAGCTTTTGCTTTAATACTTCTAAATCAATTGGTTTAACGAAGAGATGTGCGACCTGTAAATCGATTGCCCTTAATGCGTTTCTAAATAATGGCTCTGTTGTCATAGCTAAAATAGTTCCTGGATGTTTTTGTAAAACACGATAAAGCGCAGTTAAACGATTATTCGAGAATAGGTCAATATTCAGTAGTATCACTTCAGGTTCGAATTGCTGGATACTTTGAAGTGCCTCATTAATAGTTGTACTTATTTCAATGGTTACATCCCCGGGGAAATATGTATGTAAAAACCAACGAATACCTGAAAGATCAGCGGAGTCTCTATCAATTAATAACAATTTCATACGTACAAACCCACCTTAAAATTATCTAGTTTCGTAAAAAAATACGATTATATTGTTAAAATAACAAAAAATCTGAAATAAATCATGTATTCTCTTTTAAAATTCCCTATTTTCTGAAAAAGGTAGTTAGTACAATGTAGATAGAGTAATTGTTATTTATCTTTAGTAGCGATAGCGAAATGGATTAAAAACATTTTTACATAGTTATAAAGGAAACAGGGGGATGGCATTATGAAGTCTATTATCGAGCTCGATGGCAAGACATTAACAAGACAACAGATAGGGGAAATTGTAAACGGTCTTGCTACGGTTGCGCTATCTGCAGACAGTGTGGAGCGTATTCGTTTAAGTAGGGAGCGAATTGAAAAACGCTTAGCTGAGGGCCAAACGATATATGGTGTGAATACAGGCTTTGGAAAGCTAAGCAATATAAAGATTGAAGAGGAAGACATTGAACTTTTACAGTTGAATTTATTACGCTCAGATGCGACAGGTGTTGGTGTACCATTCCCAACAGATGTTGTACGCGCCATGATGGTTTTGCGTGCCAATGCTTTAGCACGTGGTTTTTCAGGAATTCGTCTAGAAACAGTGCAGCTACTATTGGATTTTATTAATAAGGGAATCCATCCGATTGTACCTTCTCAAGGTTCAGTTGGAGCAAGTGGAGATTTAGCGCCGTTATCACATTTGGCTTTAGTACTAGTAGGTGAAGGTAAGGCGGAGTTTAATGGAGAGGTTATGAGCGGCAGTGCGGCGTTACAGCAAGCTGGGCTAACGCCTGTCCGATTACAAGCTAAGGAAGGGCTAGCGCTTGTAAATGGTACACAAGCAATGACGGGTATCGGCGTTTTAACAGTGAACGAGGCAGAGCGTATGGGGCTAGCAGCAGATATGGCAGCGAGTTTAACGCTTGAGGCACTGAAGGGGATTACTTCCGCATTTGATCCAGCGCTTTTGGCGGTAAGACCACACCCAGAACTAGAGCTTGTTGGTGGACGAATCCGCAAGTGGCTTGATGGAAGTAAACGTGTGACAAAGCAAGGTGAAATCCGCATGCAGGATGCCTATTCATTACGTTGCATTCCGCAAGTACATGGTGCTTCATGGCAGTCGTTTTTCTATGCGGAGGAACGCGTGAAAATTGAAATGAATGCAACGACAGATAATCCGATTGTTTTAGAAAATGGAGAAGTATTGTCTGGTGGGCATTTCCACGGTCAACCAATTGCATTAGCAATGGACTTTTTAAAAGTCGGTGTAAGCGAGTGGGCCAATATTTCGGAGCGACGTACAGAACGCATGGTTAATCCACATCTTAATGAAGGGTTACCGCCATTTTTAGCGACAAATCCTGGTATTGAATGTGGACTAATGATTGCTCAATATACAGCAGCTTCTATCGTATCTGAAAACAAAGTATTGGCACATCCTTCAAGTGTAGATTCTATACCGACATCAGGTAACCAGGAGGATCATGTGAGCATGGGTACAACATCTGCTCGCCAAGTACGCCAAATCGTACACAATGCCGCTCGTGTCATCGCGATAGAAATGATTTGTGCTTCGCAGGCGATTCATTTAGATAAGGCAGAAGAGCAGTTATCTCCAACAACACGAAAGTTTTTAGAAAAAGTGCGTGAGTTTTGCCCACCACTGTTAGCGGATCAACCTATCGGGGATGAAATTGAAGCGCTTTCGGAGTATTTATTAACAAGTGATGTTCTGTTGAATGAGTATATGTAGGTTTTAAGGCGATAACTTCCTAGAGAAAATCTAAAAATCTTTTAGTTGTTCGGATGAATCTTTGGGAAGTAGTACTTACATGGGGGGATAGGATGGAGTTTCAACAACAAGAGCTGAGGCAAGACTCGCAATTTCGAGTCTCCTCCGCTATGAAGATGATTGCATGTAGTTTAGTCGGAATATTCAGTTTCTTTATATCTTTTGAATGGCAAGGTAAGGATACAATTTTAATTGATCACATTGTGAACTTTATTCGCACCGAAGCACCACTGCTAGTAACTGCATATGTGCTCATAATGCTTGTAGGTGGAGCGGTTCATCCATTTCTTACTAAGAAGTGGAATAAGTCGATAGTCAATATTGTATTGTCCATTTTTAAAGTGGGCGGTATGGTTGCGGGGATTTTATTAATTTTCAATATAGCGCCTGCATGGCTAGCGAATGAAAGTATCGGTCCGTATTTAATGGAGAAGCTTATTAAGCCGGTAGGGGTACTAATACCAATTGGATCTTTGTTTTTGGCACTTCTAGTAAGCTATGGATTGCTTGAATATATCGGTGTTTTAACACAGCCGTTTATGAAGCCTATTTTTAAAACACCGGGACGTTCAGCAGTGGATGCTGTTGCCTCATTTGTCGGCAGTTATTCGGTTGGATTACTTTTAACGAACCGTGTTTATATGGAAGGTCGCTACACAGCAAAGGAAGCCGCGATTATTGCAACAGGTTTTTCGACTGTATCTGCAACGTTCATGGTCGTGATTGCGAGTACGCTGGATATTATGCAGCATTGGAATGCGTTTTTCTGGGTGTCGCTCGTTGTAACATTCGTGGTCACTGCGTTAACAGCACGTATTTATCCACTTCGTTCCATGAAGGATGAATATTACAAGGGCGCGACGCCGATGCCAGAAAAGATTGTTAAGAAGGACCGTTTTAAAGAAGCATGGCGTCAAGCGATGGATGCAGTTGAGCAAAATCCACCTTTATCTAAAATTTTATGGGCAAATCTAAAGGATGGCTTCATCATGACGATGGGAGTTATCCCATCGATTCTATCAATTGGACTTTTAGGAATTGTACTTGCAACATATACACCAATTTTTGACTGGTTTGCGTATATTTTTGTACCATTCACATATTTGTTACAAGTTCCAGAGCCATATTTGGCGGCGAAAGCGCTGTCATTATCGTTAGCAGAAGTATTTTTACCAGCACTTGTTGTCACACAAGCAACACTTGTGACGAAATTTATTGTGGCGGTCGTATCAATATCGGCAGTTTTGTTCTTTTCAGCTGTTATTCCGCTTATTTTATCATCTGAAATTCCATTGACATTGCGCCAAATTATAATCATTTGGTTTGAACGTGTCGTATTAACTTTAATCATCGTAACACCAATAGCATTTTTACTATTTTAAAGGAGCGTGTTTTTTATGGTAGTCAAAACAAATATTCGTGCACCACGTGGGAATGAATTATCTTGTAAGGGGTGGACTCAAGAAGCTGCAATGCGTATGTTAATGAATAATCTAGATCCTGAAGTAGCAGAAAATCCAGATGAGCTTATCGTCTATGGTGGAATCGGTAAAGCGGCGCGTAATTGGGAGAGCTATGAGCAAATTATCGCATCATTAAAAGAATTAGAGAATGATGAAACACTTCTAATTCAATCAGGAAAACCTGTAGCTGTATTCCGTACACATGAACATGCACCACGTGTATTAATTGCAAATTCTAATTTAGTACCGTCGTGGGCAAATTGGGAGCATTTCTATGAGTTAGAGGACCGTGATTTAATGATGTACGGTCAAATGACGGCTGGTAGTTGGATTTATATTGGCGCACAAGGCATTTTACAAGGGACATATTTATCGTTTATAGAGGCGGGCAAAAAAGTATTTGGCACAGCAGATTTGCGCGGCAAATTCATCCTTACGGGTGGTATGGGTGGTATGAGTGGTGCACAGCCTTTAGCTGGGAAAATGGCTGGCGCTGTCATTTTAGTAGTCGAAGTGGATCGTGCTCGAATTGAACGTAAAATTAAAGAGGGCTACTGTGATTATCTTGTAGAGACAGTAGATGAAGCGATCGAATTAGTCAATAAACTACGTGACCAAAAAGAACCTGCGTCGATTGGTCTTGTTGGCAACTGTGCAGATGTTAATCGTGAATTGTTGAACCGCGGAATTATTCCTGATTTTGTGACAGACCAAACATCTGCCCATGATCCGATAAATGGCTATGTTCCAAATGGTATGACGTTTGAGGAAGCACTTGAACTGCGTAAAAGTGATGTGAAAACGTATGAGCAAAGAGCAAAAGAGACGATGGCTGAGCATGTTCGTACAATGCTTGAATTCCAACAAGCAGGTGCAGAGGTATTTGATTACGGTAACAATATTCGTGCTTATGCTAAAGAGATGGGTGTAACGAATGCCTTTGATTTCCCTGGTTTTGTTCCAGCGTATATTCGTCCTTTATTCTGTGAGGGGAAAGGGCCATTCCGTTGGGCTGCACTTTCAGGTGACCCTGAGGACATCTATAAAACAGATGCACTTGCTAAAGAAATGTTTGCTGAAGATGAAGGTCTTGTGAATTGGATTGATATGGCGCAAAAAATGGTTAAATGGCAAGGGTTACCGGCGCGAATTTGCTGGTTAGGCTATGGTGATCGTCATCGTTTTGCATTGAAGGTTAATGAAATGGTGGCTAATGGTGAGCTATCAGGGCCGATTGTCTTTGGTCGAGATCATCTAGATTCAGGATCAGTTGCATCACCAAATCGTGAAACAGAGGGTATGCTTGATGGCTCTGACGCAGTATCAGATTGGCCAATTCTAAATGCACTTGTTAATACAGCGAGTGGTGCTAGCTGGGTAAGTGTGCATCACGGTGGGGGTGTAGGGATGGGTTATTCGCAACATGCTGGCCAAGTGCTAGTAGCGGATGGTTCTGAACTAGCCGCAGAGAAGATTGCACGAGTGTTAATTTCGGATCCAGGAATGGGTGTTGTACGTCACGCAGATGCAGGCTATGAAATTGCCATTAATACAGCGAAGAACAAAGGTGTGCATATACCAATGTTAAAGGATGATGCTAAGTGACTATTTTAATTAAGAACGCCAACGAAGTGATCACGTTAAAAAGTGCTGTACAAGGTCCGCGTACAAAAGAACAAATGCGTGACGTTGCAGTAGTGGAAAATGGTAGTGTTTTAATGGAGGGAAGTAGCATTATTGCGGTAGGGCCGATTGCACAGTTAAAAGCGGACTTCCCTGAACTTGTAAAGGTGGCTGAAGTTATTGACGCCACAGGTAAGATTGTTATGCCGGGTCTCGTCGATTGTCATACGCATTTAGTTCATGGAGGTACACGTGAGCAGGAGTTTAATATGCGACTCAATGGTGCCACATACATGGAAATTATGAATGCGGGTGGCGGGATTCATGCCACAACAAACCGGACACGAGAAACTAGCTTTGATGATTTATATGAAAAAACGATGAATCATTTAGATGTGTTTTTAAAGCATGGTGTCACAACGGTTGAAGCAAAATCAGGCTATGGTTTGGATTGGGAAACGGAAAAGAAACAGCTGGAAGTAGCAAAAGAATTGCAAGCTACACATGACATCGATGTTGTTAGTACCTTTATGGGAGCTCATGCGGTGCCGCGTGACTATAAGGGACGTGAGGATGAATTTGTGGATCTAGTCATTCATACTATGCTACCGAAAGTAGCTGAGCTAAACCTTGCGGAATTCAATGATGTATTTTGTGAAAAAGGTGTATTTACGCCAGAGCAATCACAACGCATTTTAGAGGCCGGGAAAGCATTGGGGTTAACGCCGAAAATTCATGCAGATGAAATTGAACCTTATAAGGGAGCGGAGCTTGCTGCGGAAGTAGGAGCCATATCGGCGGAGCACTTGCTAGTTGCTTCTGATGAAGGTATACAAAAAATGGCTGAAGCTGGCACGATTGCCGTGTTGCTACCTGGAACAGCATTCTTCTTACGTGCACCATTTGCGAGAGGACGCCTAATGATTGATGAAGGGGTACCAGTAGCTATTTCAACTGACTTTAACCCTGGCTCATCTCCAACGTTGAGTCTGCCATTTATCATGAATTTAGCTTGTATGCATATGGGGATGACACTAGAGGAAGTGTTAACGGCGACTACCGTTAATGCAGCATACGCTCTTAACCGTGGACATCAAATTGGCTCACTTGAAGCGGGCAAACAAGCTGACGTCATTATATTGGATGTTGCCAATTACAAGCAATTACAATATTTCTATGGCATGAATCATACGAATACTGTCATTAAGAATGGGCGAGTTGTCGTACAGGATGGAACTCTTTTGAAAAATCAACTAGTAAATTAAATATTACGAAAGGCATAAATAAGGCAGAGATGCTTTATTTATGCTTTTTTTTATGGAAGGCTTTTCTTCTTACTCTTTTTTATAAAAACAGTTGAAATTTTCAACTGGAAAAGTTATCATGTTATTAAATAGTAATTCTTGAATTGCAAATTACTTTTCCTGCAAAACATTGAATCAAAGGAGTTATCTTAAAATGACAAAATATCGCTCACAAGAAGAAGTTCTTGCGAATTATGATTCTTCTAAATATATAACACCTGATGGGTATACATCAGATATCGCAATTTTTACAATAACATCCGAAAAAGTAGAGGAAAAAGCGCCTCCGATGATGACGCTTAAAATCATGTTGATTAAACGGGCTGAAAAAGATCATGAAGGAAATCCAAATATTGAAGGTGGAAAATGGGCGCTCCCAGGTGGATTTGTAGATGCGACAAAAAGGGAAACCGCCTATATGGCTGCTAAAAGAGAATTGAAGGAGGAAACGAATGTCGACGGTCTACACATTAAGCACTTTGGTGTCTACGATAATATAGATCGTGATCCTCGAGGTTGGATGATTTCAAATGCCTTTTATGCAATCGTTCCGGAAGTATACATTGACCAGCGTCAAGCCAATGATGATGCGGCAGAAGTAGAACTATTCGATATAAATGAAGTGTTCAAACTCAAATTAGCCTTTGATCATCGGAACATTATTTCAGACGCTTTAGAATTTATTAAGAAAGATATGATTCAAACAACGGTTGCTAAAAACTTTTTACTAGAAGAATTTACGTTATCTGAACTACAGAGGGTTATATTGACCGTGGGAGATGATCCACGCATTTCAAATGATTCGGTGTTCTTTACAAAAGCGCCCAAGCTGCCTTTTATTGAAAAAGTTTTAGATGAAGAAGGGAAACCGAAGAAAACGAAAAGAAATTCATTTAGACCGTCGCAATTATATTCTTTTAATGACTTCGAAATCGTAGAGTCAATTTATCATTAGGAAAGCATTTGTCTTTCCTAATTAATTTTCAATAAACTAATTTGTAATTTGTTAATTACTAATTAATAAAAGAAAGAGGAGTGATGGAAATATGCCAAAACGTGCATTGATTAATATTGATTATACAGTGGATTTTGTAGCACCAGATGGAGCTCTAACTTGTGGAATACCGGGGCAACTATTGGAAGAGGTAAATACACAATTAACAAAGGATTTTATATCAAACGGCGATTTTGTAGTTTTCGCTATTGATGTTCATGAAAAAGAAGATAGCTATCACCCAGAAACAAAGCTTTTTCCTCCTCACAATATTCGAGATACAAGGGGGAGAGAACTATATGGCTCTTTAAAAGAACTATATGAAGACAATAAAGAGTTAGATCATGTCTACTACTTGGATAAAACCAGATATTCTGCTTTTGCAGGTACGGATATAGAGATTAAATTGCGCGAAAGAGGCATTACTGAACTGCATTTAATAGGTGTATGTACGGATATTTGCGTTCTTCATACAGCGGTAGATGCCTATAATAAAGGATTTAACATTGTAATTCATAAAAATGCAGTAGCATCCTTTAATCAAGTAGGGCATGAGTGGGCGTTAGGACATTTCGAGCATTCGCTCGGAGCTACTATTATGTAAACGGAGGAACAGGGCATGAAATATGCAGACGATAGCTTCATGTTGCACACGGATTTATATCAAATTAATATGGTGGAAACTTACTGGAATGATGGTACTCAAAATCAAACAGCGGTTTTTGAACTGTACTTTCGACAACTTCCGTTCGGGAATGGCTATGCGATATTTGCAGGCTTAAAAAAGGTGATGGAGTTTATCAAAAACTTTGGTTTTTCTAATAGCGATATTCAATATTTACGCGAGGAAGGAAAATACTCAGAGGAATTTCTTAAATACCTTCAAAGTCTAAAATTTACAGGCACTATTTCTGCAATGAAGGAAGGTGAATTGGTATTTGCAAATGAACCTATTTTACGAATTGAAGCCCCATTGGCAGAAGCTCAATTAATGGAGACACCTTTATTGAATATCATTAATTACCAAACTCTTATTGCAACGAAGGCTTCGCGCATTAAACAAGTGATTGGTAAGGATGTGGCGATGGAATTTGGTACTCGTCGAGCGCATGAATTTGATGCAGCGATTTGGGGAACTCGTGCAGCTTATATAGGTGGATTTTCTGCAACTAGCAATGTAAGAGCCGGAAAATTATTTGGCATCCCTGTCTCAGGTACTCATGCACATGCCATGATACAGGCATATCGTGATGAATACACTGCATTTACAAAGTATGCAAGTACGCATAGAGATTGTGTTTTTTTAGTAGATACGTATGATACGTTGCGTTCGGGTGTCCCTAATGCAATTCGGGTCGCAAAGGAGTTTGGAGATAAAATTAATTTCGTAGGAATTCGTTTGGACAGTGGAGATTTAGCGTATCTGTCAAAAAAGGCAAGAGAAATGCTTGATGAAGCTGGCTTCACTGAAGCGAAAATTATAGCATCTAATGATTTGGATGAATACACGATTATAAATTTGAAGTCACAAGGGGCTAAAATTGATACATGGGGAATCGGAACTAAGCTTATTACAGCCTACGATCAAGCAGCTCTTGGAGGTGTATGCAAATTAGTATCTATTGAAGATGAAAATGGGGAAATGGTCGATACCATCAAAATTTCTGGAAATCCTGAAAAAGTAACGACTCCAGGACGCAAGCGTATTTATCGAATTATTAATAAAGACAATGGTCATGCGGAAGGAGATTATATTGCATTGGACTACGAAAACCCGCAAGAAGAAAAACGCTTGAAAATGTTTCACCCTGTTCATACTTATATCAGTAAATTTGTGACGAATTTTACAGCGAAAGAATTACATCAAGACATTGTAGTCAATGGATCTATTCTTTACAAAGAACCAACACTTCAAGAAATTCAAGTATATGTAGAAGAAAATTTACATCTACTATGGAGTGAGTACAAACGAACAATGAATCCAGAAGAGTATCCGGTCGATTTAAGTCAAGCGTGCTGGGATAACAAAATGACAAGAATTAAAGAAATTAAAGGAAAAGTCACGAAGATGATGGATGGGAGAAACTAATAGAGAAGAGGAATGGAGGGATAGGAAATGGCGAAAATAGGGATTTACGGATCATCCTTTGATCCAATTACAAATGTTCACCTTTGGACCGCAAGCACAGTCGCACATCGTTGCAAATTAGATAAAGTGATATTTTTACCTTGCTCAAATAAACGAAAAGACAAGGAGATAAAAACAAAGAATTCGCATCGATGGAATATGCTGCAGCTAGCTATTGCTAAGGATGAGCGTTTTATTGCAGATTCATATGAAATGGAGCAAGAGGGCTGGAATATTTACACGTATGATACGATGAAATATTTTAGAGAACAACACCCGAATGATGAAATTCATTTTATTATGGGAGCTGATTTATTAGTCGATATTGGTGCAGGGTTGTGGAAAAAGGGAGATGCGTTAGTAGCTGAGAATAAATTTATAGTAATGGCAAGGCACGGAATTGATATGTTATCAACAATTAGTCGTTCCCCTATTTTGAGGAATCATGATGATGGGAGATTCCATTTAATTGACAAGGGGTTAGCGATGGAAATTAGCTCTTCCTATATTCGAGAAGAATTTGCAATGGGCGGTGAACCAAGATACCTACTCCCTGACGCTTGTTATGACTATATTAAAGAACATAATCTTTATCAAAAATAATTTAGGTGTGGCCAATATATGATAGTAGAGTGCGGGATAAGACCGCACTTATTTTTTTCGGATCATCATCTCGTGACCAACATCGTGTTGGCCCAAGCGGCTCATCGGACGTCCCCAGGAAGCTTTGCTCTGCGCGAAAGCGAAGCGTCAGCGACAATGTTTTATCTGTGCGAAAGCGTAGCGACAGTAATAACAAAGTGCCCAGCCGGAACGGAAATCAACTTCACGTAATGTGACGAGACTTTTATTTTGAAAAGATGGTGAACTTTCTCATATTTAGTTCTTGGTAAGATATAATAAATCTAAGTGATATAGGAAACATGCAAAGTGCTGGCATTTCAAAAGGCTTTGCGTATCACCCTCAATAAAACACAATGATTAATGTTAGAAAGGAATTCTTAGATGTGCAACTTACATTAACATTTCTTATTTTAGGAGCGACAATTTTTGCGTTTGTGACTAATAAAGTACGAGCAGATCTCGTTGCGATTGTGTCACTTCTAGCATTTGTTATTACGGATATTTTAACACCCGCAGAAGCACTAGCTGGTTTTTCAAACTCTGTAGTTTTAATGATTGCAGGGCTGTTTGTCGTGGGTGCAGGAGTTTTACGAACAGGACTTGCGGGGATGGCAGGACAATTACTACTAAAGTGGTCAGGTAATAGTGAGTTGAAATTATTTGTGTTATTGCTCATTATCGTAGGTTCTGTCGGCGCATTTATGAGTAATACAGGTACTGTAGCTTTAATGATGCCAATAGTTGTTAGTATCGCGATTAGTATGAAGGTAAGCCCGTCAAAATTTTTACTACCACTTTCTTACGTTGCAAGTCTTTCTGGGCTGATGACACTTATTGCTTCACCGACAAATCTAATCGTTAGTCAGTTATTGGTCGATCGTGGTTACAATAAACTAGGTTTTTTTGAAGTAACACCCATCGGTATTGTAGGGATGATTGTTGGTATTACCTATTTAGTACTTGTGCGCAACATTCTTTTACCAAATGAAAAGAGTCGTACACAAACAAAGGCTGACTATAGACTTTCTCCGAAGAAAATTATTAAGCAATATGATTTAAACAATCGTTTGTTTAAAGTGTTTGTGCCCGAGGATTCGTCGATTATTGACGCAACATTAGCAGAATTAAAGCTTCCGGCCAAATATACGCTTTGTATGATGAAAATTCATCGACGATCTCAAGAAGGCATTAATTTTTTACCGGTGACATATCAGGAAATGGCAGGTCCGACAAGTGTGATACATGCCAAAGATGAATTGTATGTCCAAGGTGAGGAAGAGAATATTCGTCGTTTTACTTCTGATTATAGTCTTGAGATGCAGGAACTGGCTGAAGGTGAGGCTGATGAGTTGGTATCGAAGCATCTTGGTATTGCTGAGGTATTATTAACACCAAATTCTAGCTTTATTAATAAGACTGTAAGCACCCTGGGCTTCCGAGAGAAATATAATCTTAATATAATTGGCATTAATCGTAGAGGTGGCTATAAACTTCAAGATATGGTGATGCATAAATTGAAATTTGGAGATGCCATTTTAGTACAAGGTGCATGGGATGAAATTTTATTACTGGCAAGGGAAACACAGGATGTCGTTGTTGTTGGTCAACCAAAAGAGCATGCTAGTGTAGCAGCAGCGACGGGGAAAGCAGGTATTGCTGGTGTCATTATGCTTTTAATGATTGTGTTAATGGCTTTTGAAATTTTCCCTGCTGTTATTTCCGTGATGATTGGTGCCGTATTGATGATATTAACAGGTTGTTTGCGTAATATGGAAGATGCATACAGCAATATGAATTTTGAAAGTATTGTGCTTGTAGCTGCAATGCTTCCGATGGCGACCGCATTGGAGAAAACAGGCGGTATGGTCATTTTATCCGACGGTATTATTAACGCGCTTGGAGATTATGGATCATATGGAGTACTAGTTGGCGTATATATTTTAACAGCTATTTTTGGACAATTTATTAGTAATACGGCGACTGCTGTATTGTTCGCGCCGATTGCTATGAATGCCGCGATAGCGATGGAAGCAAGTCCTACGACATTTATGATTGCTGTTGCTGTAGCAGCAAGTATGGCCTTTGTTACACCAATTGCTTCCCCGACCAATGCACTTGTTATGACAGCGGGTGGCTACAAATTTATGGACTTTGTGAAGGTTGGAATTCCGTTACAAGTTGTTATGTTTATCGTCATGATGCTCGCAATTCCGTTCTTCTTCCCGTTTTAAAAAACTCGGTCTCTATACCGAGTTTTTTTGTTGATTTTTTTTTGAAATCTATTAATTCCTTTTGAAGATTATGATAAAATTCTATTTTAGATACCAATATAAAGTTAAATTAACTTGAGATGAAGCGTCTAATGATAATTTTTTTCGTTAGTATATAAATAGGAAGTTTTTCGATGAAATGAAAAAGTATTAATTTTTTTTAGAAAAAGTGTTGACCTTTTTGAATTAAGAGAGTAATATTATACGAGTCGCCAAGATAACTTCTGAAAAACAATTAAATTAAATAAATTAGTTGTTGACATCGAGTTTGAAGCGTGATACTATATAAGAGTTGCTGCTGAAAAAACAGTAACGACATGAACCTTGAAAACTGAACAAGCAAAACGTAATCAATAAAGTTTTCAGTAGCTAACCTTGAGTTGGTGAACGAAACAAAATTTTGGACATCAAACATGATGCCAGCAAAACAATTTGAGCTAATCAAATTTCTTTTTATGG
>NZ_JBNNUX010000035.1:12750-43982 GCF_050280145.1 Lysinibacillus sp. NPDC093688 | reverse complement strand
GTAACAACTTATGTTGAAGGTGTAAAAGATTACTCTGGTAATACAATTGCAGCAGATACAAAAGTAGTTGTTTCACCACAAGTTGATCAAACTCGTCCAGAAGTTAAGAAAGTAGAAGTAAAAGATGCAAAAACTTTAGCTATTACTTTCTCTAAAACTTTAGGTACTTCAGCTGGAAACAAAAACAACTATACTATTCTTGATAAAGACGGAAAAGTAATTTCTGTTAAAGATGCATCACTATCTACTGATAAGAAAACTGTAACAGTTACTCTATATAAAGAGTTATCAGATGGTAAAAATACATTAGAAGTTAAGAATGTAAAAGATAATACAAAATTAGAGAATACAATGTTAGATTATAAAGAAGTAATTGAAAATGCTGACAAAGTACCTCCTACAATTGATTCAAAATCATGGAGCACATCTGACAGACGAGTAGTTATTAAATTCTCTGAAAAAATGGATATTGAATCATTGTCTAAAGCATCTAACTATCTTGTGAATATTAATGGAACATTACGTACATTAAACGACGACATTGCTAAAATCGATGTTTTACATGATGGAACTACTGTAGCTATTACATTCTCTGAAAAAATTGCTAATGAAACTGTTGAATTTGGCAAAAAAAATATCGCAGGTAAAGCAGTTATCCAACAATTACGAGTTCTTTCAGTTAAAGACGTTGCAGGTAATGTGTTAAAAGAGTTTTCTGAAGATAAACAAGCTAACTATATCAATTTCGATGAAACAAATTCAAGTTTAGCTCTTGGCGAGTATAAAAAATATGGTACTACGACATATGCTGCTGCATTAGTTGATAGAAAAACTGTAGAAATCAAATTTAATGCTGGTATCGAAGATGTAAAATCTGGCGGTATTACTGTAGCAGCAGGTGGCAATACAATTTCTTCAATTGAAGCAAATGGTACTGCAACTATTAAAGTGAAATTCGATAAAGAAATTAATGCTGACGGTTCTAATTTCGGATTGAATGTAGACTTTTCTAAATTAGTTACTTTAGCTGGTGATACATTTGCTGGTAAAGCATTAATAGCTACTAATGCAACAGCAACACCAGAATATGTAGCTGGTAAATTACTAGATAAAGTTGCTCCTGAAGTTCTTGGAGATGCTGATTATGCTGTGAATCAAGTTGATAAAACAATTTTAGTTCCATTCAATGAAGAACTTACACTTAATGGTGCTTCTCCTCAGACAGCTGCAAATGATTTTAAAGTTGTTCGTCTAAGTGATACAACAGAACTAACTGCAGGTACTGATTATACTGTGGATCTTGCTAAAGATAAAGATGGTGTTGTAATTGGTATTTTCATTACTATTAAACCAGGAGATACTACAGAAGGTGGTTCTCTTTACGCAATTGATGTAGTTGATAATGCTAAATATATTTCTGATCTGTCTGAAGCTAAAAACTTCATTGCTAAAGAATCAACTCGTGAATCTGCAAAAGTAATTGATTTCGGTACAAAAACTGTTACAGCAACAGTTGGTGGAACATATAAAACTGCTGGTGATAAAACAAAGATTGAAGCTGGTAATACATTAGAATTTACTTTCAGTTCTGAAATCGATTCAAATGTTATTGCTAATCTTAAAGGTGAGTTTGCAGCTGTCTTCACACCAGAAACTGCAAATGCTGCAGCTGACGGATTTACTGTAGCTGATTCTACAGTTGGTGGAAAAACAGTTATTACTGTAAAAGCTGACGCTAACTTTGCTGCTGCTGATATTGCAACTTTTAACAATGACGGAAAAATTACTATTAAAAAAGCTAGTCTTAAAGATAAAGCTACAGGTAATGTTCCTTCAGCAGATTTAGTAATTGATTTTAAATAATTTAAAAAGAAATGTGAATATCATTTCTTAATAGGAAGGTTCTGTAGAGTGTTACTCTCTACAGAACCTTTTTTCTACATTCTAGATATTCACTATTGCATAATTCTAAGATTCAAGCTGGTAAAATACTAGAGTAAAAACCTATAAGCCTTTTGTTATAAATGTATATGCAGGAGGGAAAGACTATTGATGCTATAAATGCTGCATTCACTCCAGTTGATAATATATTATCGGAATTTTCAAAAGTAAAATCTCTAGGAACAAAAGCTATTAAAGTTGCATTCTCTGAGCCGATTAAAAATATTCTTCAATAAAATTTAAATCAGACGGTAAATTCTCTTTTGTACAGTTGATGAACGTTTACGTGAGTTAAACTTAAAGTTGAGCGATTTGGTGGCACTGATATTCTTGGAAATACTGCTATTCTATTAATGAATTATGATAAGGATAGTACTGAAAATGCTAGATTAACAGAAGAGGGGAAATCAAAGTTCGATGCAATCAGCCAATTAGTAAAGCAAATGTCTCTGACTTTGTATTTGGTGGTCTAGATGTTAAAAGCTAATTTGAACTTGTATGGGAAGCATACTAGAAGGATAAAATTAGCAGGAGCGAAGGAATCCAATCGGTAGTAATTCAATAAGAAATTTTATTTCTATTCAAAGGTAAATCCTGAAGCAATCATATATATGATTGTCTCTTTTTTATAACCATAATTTTATACATCCTTATTTAATTAGCTCTACATAAATTAATTGTTGTTTTTATCAAATTAAAATGCGTATTAGAATTAATCCTAAAATTAATTTTCTATCATTTTGAAAAGGATAGCATGCCGTAAAATAGAAAACAAAAAAATAGCCCCTATCAGTCCGTATGAGAACTAATAGAGGCACTAGCTAAGAAGTAAAGCCGATACTACAACCTGAATACCGATTAAGCAATCATCATCGGTTTCCTGAAAATCTTGAAGTTCAAAAATAAAAAGAGCGTAAGGAACTGCCCCACCTTCAGCGAGGAACAAGGCAAAAATTAACGATTTTATGGGTACAGTATATTTTATAAGGAACGATACCATAGCCCAAAAATATCGTGTTTTGCAACCAATGCGTTGTTAGAGTATTTTACTTGTATTATTGAAACTCAGCAAAAATCAAATCATAAGCCATTTATATTCATTTTAAGAATTTACGGTTTATGTTTATTTTCATGGATATCATTTTACATGATTTTTATTGATTATTTCCTGTACTGTAGTTTTAATATTGCGATCATATTTTATATCTTTAAAAGTACCAGTGTATGTCTTTTTATGAGATCCGGTTTTTATATCGAATAGTTCGATAGTATATTCACCAGAAGCTTTACCATTAACAATAGTGCCATCTAAATCCATATAGGCATCGTACGCAGTAGCAAATCCTGTACCACCGTTTGATACTCGAACGATATGCTGAGAAAAGAAGTCTCGAGTATTATCTAGGTATGAATTAAAGACAAAATCACTTACAAGTTCCTTTGAGGAATTGGGTTGATCGACTTCTTGATAAAAACGGTCTTCCGAAATAACTTCTAAATTTAGAGTTTGTAGATTCACAAAATAGTATCTTTCAGCAGCATCATATGTTGTAATAGAAACTGTTTTTGTTTGATTATTCCAATCAACCTTTGCACCAAGTGCTTCACTAATAAAACGAAGAGGTACTAGGGTTCTACCATTAATAATCTGAGGAGGAACGTCTAAAGCAATCTTTTGCCCGTTAACAGTGGCAGTTTTGCTACCAATTACTAAACCAATTTTTTTTGTACCTCGGACAGCTGTAATCGACTTTGTTTTTGCATTCCATTGTACTGTTGACTCTAATTCCTCGAAAATTGTTCGCATTGGTACTAAAATTCGTCCATTTACAGATACTGCACCTTGGTCAAATTGTATTTCATCACCATCAATTTCTACATTAATAGCAGGTGCAGCTTCTGCAGAAGGGGCGAATGAGAAACTAATTAATACTAAAATAATTGCTAGAGTAAGTCTAGATGTAAATTTTTTGATCACTTTAAATCTCCTTTAATCATAAATAAATTGGGTAAATAATAGACTGATTGCCAGCTAATAATGTTGATTTAAGCCGACCGACAACATCCCTTCAATTCTTGTAGGGTGTGCGCTTGTTTTAAAGGGGTGGTTTAATGAAGGACTTTTGATCGTCACTTTTGATGTGACTTCAAGCCTAATTCTACTGTTGGTTGTTGGTCACTCTTATTTGTCATTGACATGTAAGAAGTGGATGAGTTCTTTTGCCGTTCCTTAATGCCTTGCAATTATTTCATCAATTTCTTCATTTATGTATCCAACCTTCCTCTAACGTTAATTGTATTTATTATATAAGTGTTCCACAAGTATGAGTATTTTCCTATGTTAGAATGATTTACCTATATAGTGCTGTAAGAAGCACTTCCATCCTTAATCGTTTGCGCTTTGCACATTATACTGGTATTAATATCGAAGAAAGATAGAGTTCAAGGGAACAACACCTACTTGGTGAGATGCTACGAAATGTTTAATAGTGCTGAGTGAGAGAAATCTGTCGGAGAGAAGTCTTCGACAGACTTTTCTTTTTTTGTAATTGGAGGAAGATATTGATGACATTTTTTTAACATTAGCCATTTATAGAAGTTGATTGGAGTGTAGAATGGGCGGCTCATCGGGCACCTTTGGGAAAGCGCTCACGGAAGGTAAATCAACACATGTTAGGGTTATAAGCCATATTACGATATTAATGCATTTATTTTTTCTTCATCAATAAAAGATAGGGATGATATTTATTAAAACGTATGCTGTGTGAATAAGTTGATTGGAGTGGAGACTGGGCGACTCCTCGGGGATCAGCAATAGAGGAACGAAGGCTAAAAGCATCACATCCTGTGATAACGCCTTCGTGACCAACATCGTGTTGGCCCGAGACCCTGCAGCGAAGCGAAGCGGCTCATCGGACGCCCCCAGGAAGCTCTGCTCTGCGCGAAAGCGAAGCGTCAGCGGCAAATGTTTTATCTGTGCGAAAGCGAAGCGTCAGCAACAAAGCGCCCAGTCGCAACGTAAATCAACCACACATTTAGCGGATGAGCTAATTTTCTTAAAAGTAAGTTTCAATGTTTCCCCTGAAGAATGAACACATTTAAGAGATGAATAGACAAAGTTCATAGAGGTTTGAAAAATCCTTAAATCTCCGTGGAACTTTTGCAGGAATGGGGTTTAGGCTAACGGTACCTAATTCTACTTTTTTCGATAAGAATGCCACATTTTGGGCATTTTTCATGTTAAGATGGTAAATAGTGATTAGAAAATTTATGTAGAAAAAGGAGATAGGAATGTTAAACAAATTAAAAGCTTTATGTATTGTTGCAACTGTTGTTTTTGCTTTTATATTGTCTGGACAAACTTCTGCGTCAGCTGCTACTGACAAAGGAATTCAGATACGAAATAATGTTACGATTAATATCGATGGAGAAAAGATTCAAATCAATGATCCAATTTTAAATAAATCGGATTTTCTTCTTTTGCCAATGAGAGCTTTGTATGAGGCGATTGGTGCGAGTGTTGACTGGAACAATGAAACACAAACTGCCACAGCTAATCGCAATGGCAAGGTTATTAATTTAACAATTGATTCTATGACAGCCTTAGTAGATGGATATGAGGTTTCAGTGGATGTTGCACCATTCATCTATAAGGATAGAACATACATGCCATTGCGCTTTGTTACTGAAAACTTTGATGGAAATGTCGGTTGGGACCCTGATACACAAACTGTTAATATTTTATTAGATGATTCTTCAGAGAAACCTCAAGAAGATCCATATATCTTACATGTAAATAATAAGCGTATTGTGATGTCAGAACCAATTGTTACGAAACAATCTAGATCTTATATTCCTGCTGATTATTTAACTGATTATTTAGATAATTCTGCAGGTAATTGGCTGCCAGATAAATCATTTGAATTACAAATTGCTGGCATGAGCTTTGTTTTCAAGGACGGTAGTAATAACGTCTTGATCAACAATGAATCTGTAACAATAGAAGAACAGCCGTTTATTCAAAAAGGGAAAATGTACGTTCCAATTACTTTTGTTGTCAATACATTGGGAGGAAACCTACGTTATATTAGCGAAAAAAGAGAAATGTATATTTATGTTTATCGCGCTATGTATACAAGTGACTTCCTTGAAAAATCTTTTGGTACTACATCATATCCTCAAGCTGTTCCTTCTGCTCGTTTAGAAGGAGAACGTGATTTGATGATCAGTGATAATCCTGAAAATTTAACGCACGACCTACTACCTAAATCAAATGCTACGCTTGCACAATATCATGTAACACCTACTTCAGCTACAAATAAGCATCGAATATTTGGCTGGCATTTAAATAAGCTAGGAGAAGCGGTAAATATTGGTATTACAATCGAGAATACTTCAAGCTCTGAAAGTATTAAGGTCAGCAGTGCTAAAGGTATTACTCAAATGTCTGGGAATAACTGGGTAGGTCATGATATTGGTTTATCGATTGCAGATGCAACGTTAAATGGAAAGCTTAAAAAATCTGACAGTACGGGTGTTATTATCGCACCAGGAGAAACAAAGGTGATCGAAACGTTCGAGATGTTCCCTGATTATGTCGTTGGATTTTTACATGATATAGACATCCAAGCAGTTAATGGTGGAAGTCCAGATTATATGATTCGAACAGTATTAACAAAGACTAATAGTGATTTAACAAAGATCAAAACGGACGCCGTTGCAATTGATGAATATGCGAAGCATCCACGAGGTGCTTGGCCGAGTGCTACTATTCTAGCAGATTTTCCAGCCTATACAGTAGATACACCAGAGGTTGGTTATAACATTTCAAATGGGCGAACAGATCATTTGCAAACGACAGAAAATTCACTGTCACAAATCAATGGTGCGTTGGGGAATCCTGGTCACTTCGGCATGAACTATAAGGTATCGATTCCACTTGTCAATGATACAGGAGAGAAAAAAACGATCAAGCTTAAATTAACTGGTCGAGGTGGCTTATACAGTGGTGCAGTGAAGTTCAATGGCAAAGTGTACTTAGTACCTTCGTTACGAACAAGCTCAGAATATGTTGAGTTTGAATACAAGATGAAGGGTTCATCTGACAAGATTGAGTTAGAATTAATGCATGCAGGTGGAGTAAATCTTCCAGTAGCTATTTATGTAGAAACAAAATAAATGAAGTCCCTGGCACGAATCTGTTTCACAACATCTTCGTGCCAAACTTTTAAATGAAGAAATAAGAAAACTAGAAGCAATTGTTGTAATATTTTTCGTATTAATCAAAAGCCTTTTCTAACATCTCCGAAACAAGCGAATACATTGGGCGAGAACCAATCGTATACGTAATGATTTCACCGACCAATTATGCCGAGGCATAATTGATACTCCGTAATGTCCATTTTCCATTTTTCGTTTGGTGCTTCTACTTTACATTGGCGACCTCGGTGCGATTTTATCGACTGTTCCTTTATAAAAGACATTCAAAAGATGAAAGAAGAAGTTCATAGAGTCATGGAAAATCTTAAGATTTCCATGCAACTTTTGCAGGGATAGGACTTAGGTTCCGGTACCTAATTCGACTTTTTTCGATACCGGCACCACTTTTTGGACTTTTTTCATGTTAAGATAACCTATAGATTAATTATGGAAAAAGGTGTTTAAGATGTTTAGTAAATTTAAGGCTTCATGTATGATTACCGCAGTTGCTTTGGCTACGATATTGCCTGGACAAGCCTCTGCATCAGCTGCTAGTGACAAGATTCACGTAAAAAATAATGTTTCTATTAATATCAATGGTGAGACTCTTCAAGTGAATGATCCGGTTTTAAATAAATCCGATTATCTTTTTTTACCTATGAGAGCTTTGTATGAGGCGGTTGGTGCCAGTGTGGACTGGAAGAAAGAAACACTTACTGCGTCAGCCATTCGAAATGGCAAGTTGGTTAATTTAACAGTAAATTCAAAGTATGCCTTAGTGGATGGACAAAAAGTGCCAATGGTTGTTGCACCATTTATGTATAAGGATCGCACGTATATGCCATTGCGTTTCGTTAGTGAAAATTTTGGTGGTAACGTGAACTGGAATCCTACTACACAAACTGTTGATATTTCCTTATCAGATGGGCCAGGGAAACCTCAAGGGAACCCATATATTTTACATATTAATAATCAACGTATTGTGATGGAGGATCCAATTATCGTAAAGCAATCGAGATCCTATATTCCTGCTAATTATATATATGAAAACTTAGAAGATTCTTCTGGCACGTTGTTACCTGATAAATCGTTTGAATTGCAAATTGCGGGAACGAGCTTTCTTTTCAAAGAAAATAGTAACCAAGTTCTAGTAAACGATGAAGTTATGACAACGGAAGGGAAACCATTTATACAAAATGGGAAAATGTATGTTCCTATTAGTTTTATAGTCAATGCATTAGGTGGAAATTTACGTTATATCGAAGATAAAAGAGAATTATACCTTTATGTCTATCAATATATGTATACAAGCTCCTTCCTTGAAAAATCTTATGGTTCTACATCATCGCCTAAGGCTGTTCCTTCTGCTCGTTTAGAAGGAAATCGTGATTTGTTGATTAGTGATAATCCAGAAACGTTAACGCGCAAGCTGATCCCTAAATCTAATGCTACGCTTGCCCAATATCAAGTGAAAGCAACATCAGCTACAAATAAACATCGAGTATTTGGCTGGCATTACAATACGTTAGGAACAGATGTACGAATGGGTATTACAGTTCAAAATACTTCTAGTACTGAAAGCATCAAAGTAATCGACTCCAAAGGGACTAGCCAACAAACGGGAAATAGCTGGGTTGGCCATGATATTGGTTTAACCATTGCTGATGCAACGTTAAATGATAAGTTTAAAAAATCTAATAGCAAAGGGATTGTGATCGCACCAGGAGAAACAAAGGTGATTGAATCATATGATTTGCTCAATGACTATATCATTGGATTTTTACATGATCTAGATATTCAAGCTGTCAATGGTGGGACTCCAGAGTATACGATTCGCACAGTATTAACAAAGGATAATAGTAATTTAACAAGTATTTTATCAGATGCAGTTCCGATTGATGTATCTGCGAAGCATCCACGAGGTGCCTGGACAAGCTCTACTATTCTAGCAGATCTTCCTGCTTATACAGTAGATTCACGAGAAGTGGGCTATAACATTTCAAATGGTAGTACAGACCATTTGCTAACAACAGAAAATTCACTTTCACAAATCAATGGTGCCATAGGGAATCCTGGTCATTTCGGAATGAACTATAAGGTGTCGCTGCCACTTGTTAATCAAACTGGAAAGACAAAAACGATCAAGCTTAAATTAGCTGGTCGAGGCGGCATATATAGTGGTGCAGTAAAGGTTAATGGCAAAGTGTATCTAGTGCCTACATTGAGAGTAGGTACAGAATATGTTGAATTACCAGATTACGAGATGAAGGGTTCATCGGAAACAATTGAATTAGAATTCATGCATGCCGGCGGAGTAAATCTTCCAGTAGCTATTTATGTAGAAACAAAATAAACGAAGTCCCTGGCACGAATGCATTTCACAACATGACTTCGTGCCATACTTTTTGATTCGGAGTGAAAAAATTGCCAAGAAAACTAGTAACAATTGTAGTAGTATGTTTCGTTTTAATGCTATCAATAAATCCAAGTGTTGCAAATGCAGCCGTTTTTGATAATAAAATAAAAGAAGAAAAGAAAGAAGTATCGCCACAAGTAACACATATACAGCAAACCTATAGTTCTAATTCTATTCGTGAGTTTGTCAATGTTTTAGATGTTAATTTAACTAATACATATACAAAACTTGAAGTAGGTGTACCAAAACCTATTAACTCACTTCAAACAACAACGAATATGGCAAAGCAAAACACATATGATGGACATCGTGTTGTTGGGGCTGTCAATGCTTCGTATTTCTTAGGAAATGGTATGCCTGCCAACTTGTTAGCTGAAAAGAATGAAATTATCAACTATGGTATTTTGGGAGATACATATGAAAGTCCAACACAGAAGCCTGTTGCTTTTGGTGTATCCAAATCAGGGAAGGCGATCGCAGACTATTATTCTACGAATCTATCCTTTCAAGTAAATGGTAAAAGTTATCCGATTGATCTTATCAATACAGAAAGAACAACTGATAAAACTGTATTATACACACCTGATAAAAAAACAACAGGGTCAAATAATTGGGGCGTAGAAATTGTTGTCTCAAATGCTAGTCAAGATATGAAAGTATTACATTTCGGAGATCGCCTTTCAGGGACGGTTTCAAAGGTAACGGCGTATGGTGCAGAAGGGAATTCAACAGTACCATCGGATGGCTTTGTTATTTCGGTGCAAAATAAAGAGCTGGCAACTGAACTAAGCCAAATTACTGCAGGGACAAACATTGACGTAAATCTATCTATTGATGAAAAATGGATGGATGCTCAATTTATTTTAGCTGCAGGACCTATGCTAGTGAAAAATGGTAAGGTAGACATTTCTATGCCAACGAACTCTGGATTTGCTTCAGCGCGCAGTCCTCGTACTGCGTTGGCAGTAGATGCAACAGGTACAAAAGTGTTTGTTGTTACCGTAGATGGTAGATTAAGTGGTCATAGTAATGGCACTAATTTAACAGAATTAGCTTCGTATTTAATCTCAATGGGTGCTACTTCGGCCATCAACCTTGATGGAGGCGGCTCTACAGCGATGGTTGTTCGAAATCCGGGCGGCTATTTTGCGAACCTTGTAAACGTCCCTTCAGATGGTGGTGAACGTCGTGTATCAGCCATTTTACAAGTTGTCAATACAGCGCCACCAGGAAAAGCAAAATCCATTACAATAAACAATGTAAACCAAGTCATGAAAGGTTCATCCGTTGACATGAAAGTGGCTAGTGCCTACGATCAATACCTAAATCCTATGACAATCAACCCATCTAAGATGAACTGGACGGTTGAAGGAAATATCGGTAAGATGGACGGTGCAACTTTCACAGCTACGCAAAAAGGGGAAGGCAAAATTATCGGTGAGTATGACGGTGTGCGCACATCCACAACTGTGAAAGTTGTGGATTTAGCACAAGAAAAACCTATTTTACTAGATAGCTTTGATAATGCTTCATCATGGACGGTGGAAGTTGCAAAAGCAAATGCTTCTATCACAAATGCTAAAGACTATGCTAGACAGGGTACGGCTAGCTTAAAGTTAAATTATGATTTTACATCAGCAGGTTCAGATACGAAAGCAGCCTATATGGTAGCTAAATCACCGATTCCGATTACTGGAAAACCAAATAACATAGGCGTTTGGGTATATGGAGATGCTGGAAAACAGTGGCTTCGTGGAGTGCTTGTAGATGGTACAGGAGCAAAGCAGACAATTGATTTCACTAGCCAAGGCGGTATGGACTGGAATGGTTGGAAGTATGTCACTGCGAAAATCCCTAATGATGTTACACTACCATTGAAATTCGAACGATTATACGTTGCACAGCCTTCAGCCTCTCTTCAAAAGAAAGGTACACTGTATTTCGATCAATTACAGGCTGTATATCAAGACAATCATGAGGAATTAGCCTACACAGATGTAGCGAAAGGTTATTGGGCTTTTTCAGAAATCCAAAGTTTGTATAATAAGTCTCTTATTAAAGGATACGAGAATGGAACATTTAAACCAGAAGCGTCCATTACACGTGCAGAGGCAGCTACTATTATTGCAAGGGCTCTCAATTTAACAACAACGAAAGAAACGAACTTCAAAGATGTCAGCAAGGACCATTATGCATATAGTGCCATTGCTGCAGTAGAGCAAGCTGGGATTATTAAAGGGCAAGAAGTAGGGAAGTTCAATCCGAACGGACAGCTTTCACGTGCTGAAATGTCGGCGATTTTAACAAGAGCTTATAAATTAACAGGCACAAGTAAAGTAAACTTTACAGATGTGAAATCGACGCATTGGGCGTATAGCGATATCCAAGCGCTTGTAGCAAATAACTTAACAAGCGGCTTCCCGGATAATACATTCAGACCAGACACACAAATTACGCGTGCACAATTCTCAAGCTTCTTGAATAGATGCTTATCATTAAAATAATAAAAGCACATATGATAAAACCCTGTAGGATTGAAACTACAGGGTTTTGTCATTTTACAATGTTCTAGCATTTGAAGGCATTTGTGGCTGACGCTTCGCTTCCGCACATAAAACATTCATTGCTGAGGTATTTATCACTATAAACTAACGCGGATGCAAGGAGATACACGTTAAGTGAAATAGTTGATTGGAGTGGAGACTGGGCGACATATTAAAGTAAGAGTATTCATGCACAGTTTTGTGTGTGAATTTTTTTTGCTCTTTGGCAGGTGGATGTCGATAAAAATTAAAAGTTGGGTGATAAAACGTGAAAGTTAATCGATAAAATTCAAAAGTTGGGCGATAAAACGTAAAAGTGCTCCGATAAAATTCAAAAGTTGGATGATATTTTGTTAAAACGTCTGTCATGTGAAATAGTTGATTGTAGTGGAGACTGGGCGACTCCTCGGGGATCAGCGATATAGAGGAACGAAGGCTAAAATCATCACATCCTGTGATAACGCCTTCGTGACCAACATCGTGTTGGCCCGAGACCCTGGAGCGAACAACGCGAGTGAAGCGGCTCATCGGACGCCCCCAGGAAGCTCTGCTCTGCGCGAAAGCGAAGCGTCAGCGGCAAAGCGTCCAGTCGGAACGGAAATCAACAACCCCACTTTTGCCGAAAAGTCATACTTTATTTAATAAGTCACTTATTCGTTTTATCATCACTAATGAAAAAAATCCGCTTAGATTTCTGTGAGGAGAGCAAACCGTTGCTGCTCTTTTCGTGCTCACAGAAATTGAAGCGGATTTTTATTATATAAGAAGAACTATAAAACTTATTTAGAAAACAATATATTTAATATAGTGTTTCCAATCTAAATCTTTGAAATGTTTCCATTGGATTTTCTCAACAGGCATTGTACGGAAGGTATAGGCTGAAAGATTACGTTGTTTATCGGATAGCATAGGTGTTCCTTCATTTAAACTGTCAGTAAAAATAGCTGACTTTGCAGTTTTAAAGTTAACATGAATATCCTTTAACTCAATTTTTCCATCCTGTCCAACAATGTATATTTTTTTACCTTTCTTTTTAGTAGCATGCACCCACGATTTATCTACTTTATAAGAATCAGATGCTTCGTTGACAATAATAGAGGCTTTGCCAGTAGTCGAAAATGGAATGTCCTCCATCGCATCATCTTGTTGCAACACTACTTCATAATTCGTTGGTTGAGGTAAAGCTGTTGTTTTTGCAAGTTCATTCCCCCAAATAGAAGAATCATTTGCAGCAATCATTTGTTTTTCTAGTACAGAACCAGATAAGGAATCTTTCAAATGTTTTACTTTAAAATCAACGGTTTGACCTTCCGATACTTTTTGCCACTCATCTTCTGATAAATAGGCAAGCATCGTTTTTTCAGTAGAATAGATTTCAAATGTGATTGTCCCAGTTTCCTCTTTAACGGCTGCAATAACACCGTCCACTGGGCTAACGACACCTTGGCGAGCCTGTATTTGTTCAATTTGTGCATCCATTATCGCAATTTGACGATCTGTCTCGGCAATATGTCGATTCAAAAGGGCCACTGCTGTCGATGGTGAACTTTGCTGTCCTAGTTCTAATTTTAGTGTGACAGATAATGTGCCGTTTATTTCGTCCGTATTGACGGAGCTTTTCGGATCAGCATCATCATAATCATTCTCGATTTGAGAAAGCGCATCTTCTAAATCACTTCGTTCATTTTCATAGGCTGTACGTTCTGCCTCAAGCTTTGTTAACTCATTATCAACTTCTTCTGTTTTATAGGTAGCCAGTACATCATTAGGCGTTACTTTTTGGCCACGCTTTGCATTCACCGCAGATAAGCTTGTCGCATCGGCTGTAAGCGTGTATGTTTCAGCTGGTGCAACAATCGTTTCCTTATTAACACGTTCTGTATTTGTACCTTTATAGGCTTTTTGAAATTCATCGATAAAGTAGGATCGTGTAATTTTGCTATCGTCTTTAAAGACAAAATAAGCATTTACGCCGACTAATAGCATTGTCAACACGATGGTCAAGCTTGTCCAAGGCTTTGATTTGAAAAATGCCATTATCCTAACCCCCTAGTAATCCATTCTTTAATTGGTAATACACTAATCAGACCAACAAATAAGGCCATAAATAATTGTATGCCAATAATTTTTACGACTAATATTTTTCTACTCGCCTCTTCCTCCCATTTAGAAAGGAATGTGTACTGTACAACAATTGTTAGCATAGTTGCCACTGTCAATTGATTGAGCGTGAATAAGACGTAATCCGTATTCATCACCTGCAATGCAAGGGGCGCTAATGAAAAGAATGAAAAGAGTGTTGTATAGCCAGTTAAGTAGAAAACAGCAAATAATATTGTTTTTTCGATTAATAAAAATGTGACAACATATAATTGGACTTTTTTAATCCATGTATAGGGAATGTCTGTTAATAGATGTAAAAGGTAGGTAACACCGTAATAATGGAAGCAAAAATAGACAATAGCCCACAAAATGGCACCAAGCATCGAAAGTAAACGAGCCACGTAGTATTCATTATGTAAATCCATTGCGAACAATGTCGTTAAAGTTTCAGTACCCATCCCCCAATACTCACGTGCAGTGAATAACAGAACGAATAAGATGAAAACCGTCAACGAACGTTTTTTGTATCCGATCATCTCACCTTCTTCTACAATTTTAGTAAAGTAGGTTGGATTTTTTAAGCTATGCCAAAATTTATAATGGTAAAACATATACAGTTTCCTCTCTTCCATAATAGTAAATATCAAAGTTGTAGTATACACCTTGTTAAACGATATTGACATATAAAAATAGCTGTTTTTCTCTAATAATTTCGTAAAAAAACACTTTATGAAACTACATGTCGAATGATGAAAAACATCATACTAAACTATTGTATAGTATAATAGAAAAAACTTCCTGCATTTCTATCTAGTTATTGTAAAAAATTACTTTTGATACGCTTAGTTTTGTAAATAATGGCTTGAAATCACATGAATTACACCGATACAAAAGTAATGAGTCGAAATGAAAATGAACACAATCATTTTCCTATACATAAAAAATGAAAGGGTGGTTCGATTGAATCGAAAATTGACGGCGGGAGTCATAACGAGTTTATTACTGGCACCTACGGCTATAGCGAATGCACAGGAAAATGATGCACAATCTCGCGTATCAACTCAAATAGAGCAAGTTGCCAACGTTAACGGGGTAGCTGCCGCTACGACAAGAGAACAAATGATAGCACAATTTGCGAAGCTTTCCGAGAATTCGACAGCGGATGAAATGGTTATTGCAAAAGGTGATGTAGCAATCTTAAATACGGTAGGTTTTACTAGCGAAGAGGCTACATTTATTGAAGCGAAGTATAACTATGTTGTCGAACAACGCCAACTAATAAGTGAACTTACAAAAATTAGGGATAGCATTAATGCAGTAACCTATACAAATAAGGCATTTATAAAGGATGTTGCAGCTGTTGAAGGTTCTTATGAAACATTTTTAAGTTCCTATCAAAAAGTTCAAAACAATTTCGCAACAGCTTTCGAATTAGCAAATTCAAATGGAGCTAGCAGTATTGCTTCTACTATTCGAGGCACATCCTTACAATATGGCTATACTGATGCAGAACGCGATGCTTATTTTAAAACAAAGGGAGCAGATATTGCGAAGCTGCTTAATTTAAAAGAAGATGCAGATGCGGCATCTAAAGCCACTACCGAACTAGAGGTTTTAGTAGCTAAATTAAAGGAAACTCCAAATGACTATACAGCCATTTCAACAGCATTGGAAAAAGTTACGACAGCTTATAATGCACTAACAGCGAATCAAAAGAAAGTGGTCGTAGCCCATAATCCAAATAACGATTCTGTAACACCTTATAAAAAGTATACGGATGCCTTATCAAATCTGTCTGCGGCTAATAAAGCAGTGCAAAGCGTGGAAAAATTAATCGACGGCTTAGACCCTAAATCTTCTACTTTTGAAAGCAAAACATTGGCTGCTCAGGCTGCTTATGACAAGCTTGGGGCCAATGAAAAAGAACTAGTGAAAAATAAAAGTAGACTAGAGCTATTGTTCTCATTCGCTGATGTATCGAAACAAGTAAATGCACTAAATTCATCTATGAAGGATTACAAGGCAAAAATAGTGGAGTTACAAACTAAAGTTGATGCATTAAAAGCTGAGGGTAGCAAAGATGAAGTGGTGCTTAATGAAATAAAAGAAAAGCTTAAGAGCAAATTGAATGCCCTTGAGAATGAAGAAGCAGCAGTAAATGCCGTTATCAGTCAAATTGATCAATTAAGTAAATCTAATAATCTAGTAGTTGATATGTTAAAAGCACGCTCCGACTATAATGCACTTTCATCAGCAGCTAAAAGTCGTGTGACAAACATTAAAATCCTAACAGATTTAGAGAAATCACATAAGGCTGTCGTCAATGTTATTGATCAATTTGAAAAGTTAGATCCAACATCTAAAAGTTATATTTCAAAAGCGAAATCTGCGTATACTGCTTACGCAAAGTTGGACGAGACAAAACAAGGGTATGTCAGAAATCATAAGGATTTAAAGGATAAGATCGCTGTAATAGAAGTGATTGTTCAAATAAATGCCTTAAATCCATCCCAAAAGACGTATAAAGACAATGTGGCGAAAGCAAATGACGCGTTTAATAAATTAACGGATGCCCTTCAATTGCAGGTAGTCAATGCTGGCGAATTAACAAGAGCACAGGGCTATATCGATACAGCCAAGGCATTTGATGATCGTGTCATAGCATTAGCGAATGAACATCCAGATACTTTTGTGGCGAAGGTAGCTGCATTATCTGCAGAGTACAAAACAATGGATAAAAATGCGAAGAAACTAGTGGAGCAGGCAAAAACCTTAACGAATTACGAAAAAAATAATAAAGCTGTTATTAAGGTTATTCAAATGATCGATGCCTTAAATCCAACAAGTAAGGATTATACGAAAAAAGTACTCGCTGCGCGTAAGGCTTATAATGCACTAGATGCAGTATCGCAAAAACGTGTGACGAACTATGCGAATCTAACTGCAGTTGAAGATGTGGCTTCTTTGATTGGCCTCATTGCAACATTAAAGCCATCAAGTAAGACATTCTACCAAGATATGAAAACAGCACGTGAGTTGTATGATGCACTACCGCCAGAGAAGCAACAAGTGATTATTAATTATGATGCACTTGTAGCGGCAGAAAATGAGCAAGGGGTAGCACATAAAGTTGTCGAGCTTATTGATTTAACGAAACAACAGGATGGCGACTATTTAACGAAGCTCCTAGATGCACGTGTAGCGTATGATCAGCTAACGCCAAATCAAAAGAAGTTAGTTACCAATATTAAAGATTTAACAGCACGTGAAAAAGAGGTAAAACCTATTTTAAATGTGATGCTGCAAATCAATAATTTGGATCCGGAATCCAATAATTTTGTTAGCAAGGTCAATTCTGCGCGTAAGGCGTATGATAATTTAAATAAAGATCAGAAAAAATATATTACTAATATTGATATTCTACAAACCTATGAGCCTGTATCAAAGGTTATTGAATTAATTAGTAAACTGAAATCTTCAAGTAGTACATATCTTGAGGATACAACTCGGGCACGTGCGCTTTATGATGCGTTAGCGGCAGATATGAAGCAATATGTAACAAACTATTACTTATTACAAGCAGCAGAAACAAGCATTTTAGGTGCTGGTAATGTCATGCAGATGATTAATGATTTACCGTCTGTAGATCCGAAGCAGTATGTGAAACGTATTCAGGAAATTCGTGCAGCTTACAACGCTTTACCAAAGGATCAACAAAGAGCCGTACAAAATTACAAAGTGTTACAAGATCAAGAGAAGCTTTTGAAGCCTGTTATTAGTGTCGTTGAGGATATTGATAAACTACTTACTGCCAAAGATATGAATAGTCAATATCAAAAAATCTTAAAAGCCTATGATAAGCTGAATGCCGAACAAAGACGATACGTCTATAATGACGATCTATTATTATCATTAGATAGTGTTATAAAAGTATATAAGAGTATTGCTAGTTTAAATCCAAAGGACAAATTTTACTTTGGTATGGTTGAAGCAGTACGAAAAGAGTACGATAGCTTAAATACGACAGATAAGCAAAGGATTACGAATTATTCGATCCTGTTAGAAGCGGAGAAAAGTTTGGCCGATGTAAAGAAAGTCGTTGAATTAATTGCTAGCCTCTCACCAACCTCTTCAACGTATATAGAAGATGTAGCGAATGCAGTCGCAGCCTATAAAGCTTTAGATTCAAAACTAAGAGGGCAAGTCATCAATGAGGACGTTTTAAAGAAAGCTGAAAAGGATGTAGAGGCAGTTAAAAAAGTAGTTCAAGCTATCGCTGTTATTGATCCAGACAACACGTCATTTGAGAAAAAGGTGTTAGCTGCGCAAAAACTATATAGCTCACTTACACTGGAGCAACAGGATTTAGTATATAATTACCGCGTTCTAGAAGAATATCTAAAAATGATCGAATAATATTAGAAAGAAGGAGTTTTCCCAATGCATATTTTGGGGAAACTCCTTCTATACTATATAAAACAAATTTATAAAGTTATAGCCTGTTAAATTCCCAAAAAAAGTGAAACCTTATCAATCAAGAAATCGTATGTAATAGGGAGTTTTTTTTCTTTCAATTTTTTGAGGGGTATTCATTTAAATAATTTAAATATAGGAGGTAGCCATGTTTAAAAGGGTGATAGGTATATTGGTGCTTTCAATTGTTTTACTAGCTACAACTATTGGAAATTTATCTGGGATTAGTAAGGCAGAAGCGGCATCCTACATAGCTGTTGATGTGTCTAGTTCATACTGGGCAAGTTCGTCGATTCAACATATGCTATCGAAGCAATATATGACTACATATACAGACAATACGTTTAAGCCGGAGCAAGCGATTACGAGGGCAGAGGCGGCATCTGCAATTGCTCGGTCTATTCAAACAAACGCAGATACTTCGATTTCATTACACTTTAAAGATGTTCCTGCTACACATCCCTATTACAAGGAAATTCAGAAACTTGTAGGATTAGGGGTTTTACAAAATAGTGATGCCTTTCATCCAAATGAGCCTTTAAAGCGTGCGGAAGTTGCAAAGATGCTAGCATTAGCTTATCAGTTTAAAGTGGATGGTAAAAATAAAAGTAAATTTGATGATATTCCTCAAGCACACTGGGCGAAAGACTTTATCGAATCACTAACAGACATAGGAATTATTGGCGGAATAGATGCCAAGCATTTTGCACCTAACAAATTAGTGACACGGGCGCAAATAGCAGTTTTTGTTGAACGTAGCATAAATTTTCAGCAAAAAGTAACGAAGCTTGAAGTGGCTTATGATTATTTAGCGAAGGATTATATCCCAACATTAAATCTTTCGACAGCTTGGTCAAAAGAGGTCATTCGGTTAATCAATGTGGAAAGGGAAAAGAATCAGCTAGCGCCTGTTGAATATGATTCGAAACTGACACAAATCGCTATTATAAAAGCGCAAGACATGGTTAAACGTAATTATTTTGAGCATATTTCACCTTATTATGGCGCCCCTTGGGATTTAGCAACGTTATTTGATTATTCCTACACGAGCTTTGGAGAGAATATTGCAAGATATTTCATATCTCCCGAAACCGTTGTAAAAGGATGGATGACTTCTCCTGACCATCGAGATAATATTATGAAGGAGAATTATACAAATACAGGTGTTGCGGTTGCACAGGATAGTAAAGGGAACTATTATTGGGTTCAAATGTTTTCGAGTCAATAATTGGTTATGTAACAAAGAGTTGCTAATGTTACATTTACGTTACAAATGTCAGGTATAACCAATAAATTTTTTCCATTTTTAACGCTGATGATGCCGAGAAACGTTGGTATATCAGCGTTTTTGTTTATTCCGGAAATCGTTACACAATTGAAAAATTAAAATACCCCCTTTTATGATAGTCTATGTATAGGCAAAAAAGTTTAGAGGGGGTATAACAAAAGTATGAAGAAAAAATGGTTATTACCGATTTTTGCATCTTTCATGTTATTTTCAACAACTCATATAGATTCAGCTGAAGCAGCGACTCAATCTGAAGTCACTGATACAGCTTCTAAATATTTAGGTATTCCATATAAATACGGTGGGACAACTACAAGCGGTTTTGATTGCTCTGGCTTTACTTCTCAAGTATTTGCAGATTTAGGCATCACATTAAACCGTACGTCAGGCGCTCAATACCAACAAGGGACAGCAGTTGCTAAAAGTGATCTTCAAGTTGGAGATTTACTATTTTTCAATACAAGTGGCAGTGGTATCTCACATGTATCAATATACATAGGTGACGGTAAAATGATCCACTCTCAAACTAATCAAGGTGTTAGTTATTCGAACGTAAACGATCCATATTATTGGGGTTCTCGTTATGTAGGCGCTAAACGAGTTGCTACATTTGATGAAGAACAAAAAGCTGAAGTAAAGAAAGTAGCAATTGATTTTACAGTATATGCTTCACGTGCGGAAGCTGCTTCACAAATTGCGAAAGCTTTAAACTTAGATACATCTGACAAAAATAGTGGTTTTATCGATGTAAAACCAACATATGAGCATGCAGGTGCTATTGCAGCTGTTGCAAAATTAGGTATTTTTGAAGGTGATGTAAATGGTAAATTCAATCCATCTTCACCAATTACTCGTGCACAAATTGCTAAAGTATTAGTTATAGCTTTCGGACTTGAGAATGCTAGTCAAGAAGTAACATTTAGTGATGTACCACAAGATAGCTGGGCTAATCAATATGTATCTATCCTTGCATCTAACGGTGTTACTACTGGAGATGGCAATGGCCACTTTGGTATGGATGAATTACTAAAAATTAAAGAGCTAAAAATGTTTATTGAAAGATTACAATCTAGATAATATTTTCATTGATGGCATTGATTGCAAGAAAAGATCTTTTAAATAGTTTATAATTAGAGGAGAGTTTGCAATTGCAGACTCTTCTATTTTTATGATAATTTCACTAAAAAGGAAGTGGTTGGAAAAAATAAACTTAAAAAGTGCCGTCGTAGGATGATTTATTTAGTTAATTTTGTTAAAATGAATATTTAAGAGAACAGGAAGGGAGGAAATAAGACATTGAACTTTAAAAAAATTAGTCTTATTTTGTGCGTCTTATTCATTTCAGCTTCTATGTTTACTATACATAGTGAAAGTGTAATGGCAGATACAACTACAAATGTAACATTTGCAGATATCTCCAAAAATCACGAAGCTTATGAAGAAATCAATTATTTAGTTAATTTAGGTGTTATCCAAGGATATTTTGTAAATGGGAAAAGAGTCTTTGGCCCAAATGAATCTGTAACAAGAGAACAAGTGGCTAAAATGGTTGTCGTTGCCTCAGGAAACAAACCATTAGTCGTAAACAAATCTAGTTTCTCAGATGTAACAGTAGGTACTGAAATGTCAGGCTATATCGAACGTGCCATCCAATTAGGATTCTTTTCAACGAATACACAAGGCAAGTTCTTACCAAAAAAGGCTATAACTCGTGATGAAATGAGTTATGTATTAACAAAGGCATTTAACTTAGACACAAGTGAATATGAAAACATAGATTCACCATTTGCTGACGTAAGCATTACAAACCCTTACGTTAAGTATGTAAATACAATTTACTATAATGGTATTACAAATGGTAGTGGTAAAAATTATTTACCAAATAATACTGTTACACGTGCACACTTTTCATTATTTGTAGCACGTGCGAAAAATGAGAAATATCGTTTAGAGCTACCTGTTAAAGGGACATCTGTACCTGATGCAAAAGAGGTTATTGGGCTAGTCAAAGTGACGACAGATGGTCTAAATATCCGCAAAACATCGGATAGTGCATCAAATACTAACATTGTTGGTACAGTCAATAAAGGTGGCAAACTATCAGTTTATGATGTTGAGGGCAAATGGATAAAGGTATCATATAAAGGTGCATTTGCTTATGTTTATAAAGATTATGCACAATTTTTAGATGCAGATGGCAATGACTTAGGGTCTGTCCAAAAAGAAGTGGCATCTAAAGGAGCTATTAACTTATATGTTAAACCAACTTCTTCATCAAAAATCATTCAAACTATTAAAGCGAATGAAAAATTACCAGTTTACAAAACTGCTGGCGGCTATCATTTAACGCAAGTAAATGGTTTACCAGGTTATATTGTAGCGAACAGCACAACAGAAACAGAAGAAAAACCTGATCCAACTCCACCTACAACTCCACCTACAGCTTCAGGTGATGTAATAGGACGAGCAACTGTTGGAAACCTAAATGTCCGTAGTGAAGCAAATTCAACTTCTACAGTGCTATTTAAGCTTAACAAGGGCGACTCTGTTAAAGTTAACGAAATTAAAGGTTATTGGGCAAACATCGAATACAATGGTAAAACAGGTTATGTCCATAAATCTTATATAAAATTATTAAATCAAAATGGCAAACCGTTGCAAAATCGTATTATTATCCTAGATCCAGGTCATGGTGGTAAGGATCCAGGGACAGTACTAGGTTCTTTCTCTGAAAAGAACATTACATTAAAAGTGAGTACACTTGTTAAGCAAAAGCTTGAGAATGCTGGCGCAAAAGTGTACATGACTCGTACTGGTGATACGTATCCTACCTTACAAGATCGAGTAGATTTTACAAATACAAACTATGGTGAGATTTTCGTGAGTGTGCATGTAAACTCTGCTGCCAATACATCAGCATCAGGTACTGAAACATATTATGCTATTTCATCAGGAGATATGTATCAGGAGGATATTGACTTAGGCACTTTTGTAAATAATCAAATTGTAAACAATTTAAATATGAAGAATCGTGGCGTTAAACCATATCCATACTACGTAATTAATAATATGAGCATTCCATCCATTTTAGTGGAACTTGGCTTCTTAACAAATAACGAAGATCGCCAAAAAATGACAACTGATGAATACGTAACTAAATTTGCAGATTCTATCTATAATGGAATTGAGCAATACTACAAAAAGCAATAATTGATCAACAGAGAAACTGTCCCAAAGGTGATTGACTCACTTTTAGGACAGTTTTTTTATTGTTAAGGAAAGGAAGGGCGTGTTATGAAGGGAGTCTTATCCTGATTAATTATGCCGCGACATAATTGATAGATGATAGATCTATTGTTTATCCATTGATTATTTTTATGTTTGAAAGTAGTTTTTTATGCATAGATAAATAAATTTTATTTGGGGCTAAGAAGAGGGTTGTTTTCAAAAACTTGAGTAGGTTAGGGAAGTGTTCGGGTAATGCTGAGAACTGATCGGGTCAGCCGTAGAACTGATCAGGTAGGAGAAGGAAGTAATCGGGTCAGCTGTAAAACTGATCAGGTTGGCGAAAGAACTGCCCGGGTCCCTGTAGAGTGGATAGGGTAACCAGGAAAACAGCTCAGGTACCCCAAACACCCGGTAAGAAGCTATAGCTGCCGACAGATGTCACGGAATCGTAAAGGAGCTTATATAGGATGTTAGCCTAAGATCATCACATCCATGCGATAACGGCTAATTGACCTGCATGGGGAAAACGCCACGTCCTGTGGCATTACCGAAAGGAGCGACATCGTGACGACCCTCAAGTTGTTGTTGTTGTTGTTGTTGCTGCCGCTACGCTTTCGCACAGACAAAACACGTTGCTGCCGTTACGCTTTCGCACAGATAAAACCGTGTTGCTGCCGCTTCGCTTTCGCACAAAAAACATCTGCTGGCCTAAGCATAAATTTGATTCAGGATGAAATTATGTCGAGGCATATTGATAGAATAATTCAATTTGCCATTGGATACAAATTGCTGATTTCCTGTACACGCATTTTCGCATCAACTATCGAAAAAGGCTGCTCCGAAAATATTCGGAGACAGCCTCTAATTGCTACTTCACGGTATTAATGAATTTAACATGATCTTTATTGATGTAAGCTGGTTGCGGATGGGGTTTATCAGAAAGTACCTCATACCAACCATTAACATTCGTATCGGTTACAATAATTGGCATACCGCTTTTATTAAATGTGTAAAGTGGACTTTGACTTGTTGATGCATCTGGACGAACATTTAAGCCAGCTGTTGTCGTACGGGCAATTTTGTATGGATTTTTTGCATCTTTAAAGCCTAAAGCTTTTTCGGTACGGTAGTAGTGTCCAGCAATTTTAGCACCCCAAAATGGATCAGAGGCATACTTAACGTTAAAACCGACTTCCTTAGAGCCAACCACTGCACCATTTGTGTAAGGACCACCTGGTGTAATGTAATTTGGCTGCAAGAACTTTTCAACAAGCTCATTAATATTGTCCGCTACACTATCAAACTTTTTATTTAGTGGATTCGTATCATATACATATAAACCAAATAAGTTGTTGAGGTCTTGAGCATGGGGACTCATACCATATGCACTCTCATGCTGGGCAAGCGATAAAATAAGCATGGCGTTAATTTGATCATTTGCTTCGATCTCTTTTAAAACTGTCCCTAAACCGATTAACTTACTTTTTTTAGTCGCATTCTTATAAATACTAGCCCCTGAACCTTCAACCTCAGCCAATTTTTGCATAATGTAACTATCTAGTTCCTCTGCTGTATATTGAGTTTGCGCACGTGCAGGTAAAAATTGATAGTAATTATAAGCTTCACCTTTCGATGAGCCACTAGCATTTGTGAAATTAATGCCATTCCAGCTAAAGTACTTTTCGCCTTGCTTCATGAAGTCGGGTGCTTTTCCATACACATAGCTAGAAGAATATTTATTTGATTTATAATCATATAAAGTATGTTTAATCTCACCATTCTCGTTTGTATAGTAAGAACGACCCTTACTTAAAGCAGATGGGATTAAAGTGACATCGGCATGTTTTAAATACCCAACATGACCTGCTAAACGAACTTTTACTTGTGTCGCATCACTGCTTAAATACTCCATTTCGGTATTAGCAGCAACAGAGATTTGATCTTTAATTGTTTCAGATTTAAGTGCTACATAATTATTGGTTACAACATAACCAGATGACATTTTCATAATTTTGTCATTTAACGTAATGACAAGTGTATTTTTGGACAAAGCTTTTTCGGCATCGTCAAAGCTAGAAAAGGCTTGATCCCCAACAAGATTGCCATTTGAAATTTCTTTTACGATGAACTTAGTAGAGTTCCCATTACCAGTTTCACCATTGTTCCCTGTATTGCCGTTATTACTGTTGTTATCGTTATTACTGTTGTTACCATTATTGCTGTTATTTCCATTGTTACCATTATTACTAGTATTACCACCATCATTTTTAACATCGTCCGCTAGATGTATCAAGCGTAGTACAAATGTAGATGCCTCGCCAATTGTGGCATTATCTTTTGGTAAAAACAATCCATTGGAGCTACCTTTAATAAGTCCTAATTGTGCTCCGATAGCTATGTCTTGGCGGAAGTCTTTAAAAATAGCTGCATTATCCTTAAAAGTAATAGATGATGTACCTTTAGGGATTTTTAAATAATCAACAGCTCTAATTAGCATAACTGCCATATGCTCTCTTGAAATACGGGCATCTGGTTTAAACGAACCATCTGTATAGCCTGTGATAATCCCAGCAGAAGCAGCAAGCTTAATATCTGTTGCAAACAAATATGTATCTGGGACATCTGTGAAAGTAATATTATCTTTTTTCTTAAGATCTAAAGCCTTTGCTATGTAAGTAGCAAATTCACCGCGTGTGACAGTGTCATTCGGACGATAGCTTCCATTTGCATCTTGCAGTAATGCATCTTTGGAAATTAAATAGCGTAAACCATCTACATGCATATGTCCTGAGAGCTCATCAGCATCTGCCATATTGGGGTGCCAAATAAGCAAGCTAACAAGTGCCATTAACACTGTTATCATTGATATTTTTTTCATAATAGTTTTAACCCTCCTAAGCTTCTATTATTTTACCAAAGTTGGAGAATTAAGATAAGGGTCAAATGTTAGAAATAACATAAAATATGCCAATCAAAATTTTCCAGTAACTATACTTTTGAGCTATGTTAACTCTTTTAGCCATTGTTTTTCGTACCGTAGCGAAACGACAGGTACAGATGAATGCGGATTTAAGCTACTTTTTAGCTGATTCCGGGACGCAATTAGGCCGAGGCATACTTGATTTGGAATAGATGGTTTGGCAATTGTGGTGGAGGATATTTGCGCTTAGAGGTTTTATTTTATGAGTGGTGTGTATCTTCAGCCAGTGGTTTTGGTTAAAGGTGCAAAGGTTGAGACGACGAATAGTCGCGCAGCTTTGAAAACATGTCCGCCGTTATAGCAAAAACCCTCTCACCGACATTAAGTACATGGAAAGCTACTTAAATGGTGAGAGGGATTTTTTATTTTTTCATTGTTATACGCTGATAAAAACCTTGCTGCACTTTGTTAGCATTTTGTGTCTTTGGATGGACAAGGAGCATATATTCTCGCCCAGCAGATAAAGGTTTTGATGGGGTTACAATTAATGAACGACCATCTACTTTAGCTGTCATAGGCACTTCATTACCACTTAAAGCAATAAGCTGAATCTTATCCTCAGCCATTTGTGAAGAAAGTGTAGAAGGAACTTTCACTGTTAATTTTTTAGTATCCGAAACATTTTTTAAGCTTGCAAGCTCTTTATAATTTGTATATTGTGCTTTTATCGCATCATAATGTGCCTGGAAAATAGGGGCAGTCTTTGTTTGAATGTTCGGTTTTACACCGACCTCATTAATCGTTTTCCCTAAAGGACCTGTAAAATTACCGATCGTAAGCTTTAAATAGCTACCATCCTGTAGTTCAAAAAAGCCCTGCATACAGCCTTTTCCGTACGTAGTTTCTCCATATAAAATAGCAGATTGTTGATCTTGTAATGTTGCTGCTAACATTTCAGAGGCGCTAGCACTATAGCGGTTTACGAGAATACGTGTATCAGCTGGGAATTTTTCGTCTTGATTGATTGCACGCACTTTATAAGAGGCATGCGCTTCTTCTAATAAAAAGGCAATTTTTGCTTTTGGGAAAAGCCCTGTAATCTCCTGAGCCGTTGTTACATAGCCTCCGCCATTGTTTTGTAAATCCAAGATAAAAGAAGTTGCACCACGCTGTTTTAACTGAATTAGCGCATTCTTTACAAGATTTGTACCGTCTTCCGAGAAGGATGACATAGCAATATATCCAACATTCCCAAATAGTAATTCAGATTCCACATTCGGTAATGAGAATTTTTTTCGTGTAATGGTTGTAGTAGAAGTTGTACCATCGGCATGTTGGATTGTCACACCTATTTTAGTATCTTCGTCACCAATTAATAAGGATGAGACCTCTTGCGTAGAGCTTCCTACAACAGATTGCCCGTTAATGGCAATAATAATGTCTCCAGCAACGACACCTGCAGCAGATGCACCGCTATCCTCAAACACTTTTAAAATATGAATACCATCTTCATGTTCTTCGATAATTACACCGATCCCAATAGTTGATAGTTCGATACTATTGATAAATTCCTCAAATTCCTTTTTGGTAAAATATGTAGAATAAGGATCAAGCATATCAATGATTTCAGGAATCGTTTTAGCCTTTTGCAAATTTCCATGGATAGTTCCCACGTAATTTTCCGCAATAATTTCCTTAATCTCCTTTACAAGCTGTTGTTCATTGCTTGCAGCAGAAGTGTTCGTTAACGGAAAGATGAAAAAGCTTAGAACGAATACAAATGACCATAATACTCTTTTCATAGGACACCTCTTTTCTAATACCTTGTATTATACATGATTTTCCATACAACTGTAATAGGGCTTATCACCAAAAAGTTGTAGATGACATTTGTTCTTCATTCAGTAGAAGAATCCTACCTCTGAAGGTAATGAGATGAATAGGTTTCTTGTTCTTCGTGCAAAAAAACAACGTGCTGCTTTCCCTCAATGGACGGGATTCCCTACAAAAAAAGAATCTGCTAGCCTTTTGCGAAAAAGTAAAGTGATGCAAGATTCATAGACAGTCGTTGTCTAAAGTCTTATTCGCAAAAAAGCAAGCAGATTCTAGTTATCTAATAAATAGATGAAGAAATTAGATATTATTTCTTTTTAGCTTATGAATAATAAAGCCGATAAGCGCACCGATTATTGCTGGTACAAGCCATGCCAGACTTTGCTCGTATAATGGTAAAACTTTTAAAATGTTCACATAAGGTGCAATAGTAATTTCCATTTGCTTAAAACCATCATTCAGACTAACAAAGAATGTAGGAATTAATGCTAAAATGTAAACAATTTTTCCACCTTTAAAGAAGTTATCGAAAAGCGACAGAACCATTAATACCATCGCTAACGGATAGATGATTAATAATACAGGTAGAGATGCACTAATAATTGTTTCGAGACCTACGTTTGTTATTGCTGCGCTGAAAATTGTGAAAATTACTAAAAACGTTTTATACGAAACACTAGGAAATAGTTTATTGAAAAATTGAGCATTGGCAGTTAGTAGACCTACAGCAGTAGATATACACGCTAGTAAAATTGTGGCAGATAATATAATAGTCCCGAGTTTGCCAAAAAGAACTTCAGCTGACTTCGCGATAATAGTACCACCATTATCAAAAGTGCCTATTGCATTAATACTAGTGTTACCAATCTGTCCAAGTGCGATATAGACAAATGATAAGCCAATAGCGGCAACAATTCCCGCGAAAATTGTCGTCTTGACTTGCTTTTTAGTATCTGACATACCCATGTCGCGTAATGCTTGCAAAATAACGATTCCGAAAACGAGTGCACTTAGTACATCCATTGTTAAGTAGCCTTGAACAAAGCCTTCCGTCAATGGTGACGTAGTGTATTTTCCAATAGCTGTCCCTGGCTCACCCATTGGAGAAATAAAGCTTTTAATCGCTAGTATTAAAATAACGGCTAATAGAACAGGCGTTAAAATTTTCCCAACGCGATCGACAAGCTTTGAAGGGTTAATAGCTAAGAATAGTATAAAGGCGAAAAATATTACAGAAGTAATGAAAAGTGGTGCCCAATGATCTGCTGCTGCCTCTGGAAGAAATGGGGCGATCCCAATTTCAAAGGATACAGAACCTGTACGAGGTACTGCAAAAAATGGTCCAATCGCTAAATAAACAATTGACGTAAAAATAATACCAAAGGTAGGGCCGACACGATTTGCTAGTATTTGAAGGTCGCCACCTGCTTTCGCAATCGCGACGATGGCTAATAGTGGTAACCCAACACCTGTTATTAAAAAGCCGATCATTGCTGTCGTTATATGTTCACCAGCTTGTTGACCTAATAATGGGGGGAAGATAATATTTCCGGCGCCTAAAAATAAGGCAAATAATAGTAAACCTACTGCTAAATTCTCTTTGATGAAAAGCAAAACGTTTTTCATAAAAATTAAAAACTCCTTTAAATTTGAAAAGATTAAACTTTCTAAAAATTTTAAATACTGATGTGTATGTTATCATATGAATAGTAATCTTGCAATAAATAACATCTCATTATTTGTCGGAATATGTCAGATTCAGCAAGATTCATAAATTGTTTGAAAAATAGTCAGTTTTTCCGATTTCTGATTACTAAGAAATCTAGTATGATAGACACACAAGGAAGTATTTTAACACGAATGGAGGCAATTTGGTATGAAAAAAACAAAAAAATTAAGAATCCTTGCTTTAAGCACTATTGCTACTTCTTTTTTAGCATTACAGAGCGCAGAAGCGGCTACATATACCGTACAAAAAGGAGATACTTTATCTAAAATCGCTTCAAACCATCAAGTAACAGTACAAGACATAAGAGGTTGGAACAATTTAAAAAATGATATGATTTATGTCGCACAAAAGCTAGAAATTTCAAAGCAAGCTACTAATGAAACGGTAAAACCTTCAAATCCATCAACAACAAAACCTACAACACCATCAAAACCTACAGCTGTTTCCCATACAGTAGTTAAAGGCGATTCCTTATCCAAAATCGCTAACCAATATAATATGACTGTAAAGGAAATCAAAGACTGGAATGGACTTGCCGCAGACACGATCTACATTGGACAGGTGTTAAAATTATCTCCATCAGATTCAGTACCCGAGGGTGAAACAGTACATAATAACGGATCTTCCGGTGCAGGAACATCTAAAGACCCTACTGCAAATGGACAAGCTATCAATAAGAAAACAGTAGAAGTAGCTAATTCATTAGTAGGAACACCATATGTTTACGGTGGCAACACACCTGAAGGTCTAGATTGCAGTGGTCTTATTTACTATGCCTTTAATCAAGGTGGTTTAAAAATTGGAAGAAACAGTAGTGAAGGATATTTCAGTAATACAACACAAGTTAAAAATCCGATAGCGGGTGATTTAGTGTTCTTCCAAAATACGTATAAAGATGGCATTTCTCATATGGGTATTTATATAGGTAACAATAAATTTATCCATGCAGGGACAGACGGTGTTGAAATTTCGGACGTTACATACTCTTACTGGTCTACAAGGTTAGTAGCTTATAAACGATTCGACGATATAAAATAAAGTAAAAGCGATTTTGCATATACATGCAGAATTCGCTTTTTTTTTTGCGCGAAGGGAGGCGAATACCCGCGGAAGGGAGGCGAATACCCGCGGAAGGGAGGCAAATACCCGCGGAAGGGAGGCGAATACCCGCGGAAGAGATGCGAATACCCGCGGAAGGGAGGCAAATACCCGCGGAAGAGATGCGAATACCTGCGGAAGCGGAGATACCCGCGGAAGGGAGGCGAATACCCGCGGAAGGGAGGCGAATACCCGCGGAAGGGAAGCGGATACCCGCGGAAGGGAAGCGGATACCCGCGGAAGGCAGAGATACCCGCGGAAGGAGAGCAAATACCCGCGGAAGAGAAGCGAATACCCGCGGAAGGGAAGTGAATACCCGCGCGAAGCAGAGATACCCGCGGAAGGAGAGCAAATACCCGCGGAAGAGATGCAAATACCCGCGGAAGAGAAGCGAATACCCGCGGAAGGGAAGCGAATACCCGCGGAAGGGAAGCGAATACCCGCGGAAGGGAGGCGAATAC
>NZ_JBNNUX010000035.1:0-12654 GCF_050280145.1 Lysinibacillus sp. NPDC093688 | reverse complement strand
ATACCCGCGGAAGAGATGCGAATACCCGCGGAAGAGATGCAAATACCCGCGGAAAGCAGAGATACCCGCGGAAGGAGAGCAAATACCCGCGGAAGAGATGCGAATACCCGCGGAAGAGATGCAAATACCCGCGGAAAGCAGAGATACCCGCGGAAGGAGAGCAAATACCCGCGGAAGGGAGGCAAATACCCGCGGAAGAGAAGCGAATACCCGCGGAAGGGATGCGAATACCCGCGGAAGGCAGAGATACCCGCGGAAGGAGAGCAAATACCCGCGGAAGGGAAGCGAATACCCGCGGAAGGCAGAGATACCCGCGGAAGAGATGCGAATACCCGAGGGAAGCGGAGATACCCGCGGAAGGGAGGCAAATACCCGCGGAAGGCAGAGATACCCGCGGAAGAGATGCGAATACCCGCGGAGGGGAGGCAAATACCCGCGGAAGAGATGCGAATACCCGCGGAAGGGAAGCGGATACCCGCGGAAGGGATGCGAATACCCGCGGAAAGCAGAGATACCCGCGGAAGAGAGGCAAATACCCGCGGAAGAGATGCGAATACCCGCGGAAGGGAAGCGAATACCCGCGGAAGCGGAGATACCCGCGGAAGGGAGGCAAATACCCGCGGAAAGCAGAGATACCCGCGGAAGGAGAACAAACACCCGCGCTATGCAAATAAAAAAATCCCTTCTTTCTATAAAAAAGAAGGGATTTCGATAGTTTATTGTTGTGTTACGCGTGCTGTCCAACGAGATAAATCGGCATCTTTTGCGTCAACAAGGTCTGCAGGGAAGACAAATGTCCAAGGCTTCGTTGAGTTTGGTTGTACAGTTAATACTGGATCCATGTTAAATGAACCATTAGCAATTTGTTTACCTGTGGCATCTATAATTTCTAGTGGTAATTGTTCTAGATTAATAGATTTAGTGTGTCCATTACGGATAAAAATCGATACATTTAGGTTGCCGTTATCAGCTAGCTTTGCTTGTAAGCCGGTGAAATTTACTTCAGTTTCACCTAACTTTGGTAAAGTATCGACGATTTTGGCTAGCTCTTCTATTTGAGCTGCTGGTAATTGTTTTTCCCATGATGGATCTAGTTCTAATTGATGACCACGAAGGGAAACAAGATTGAAGGCAATTTTCCAGCCATCTTCAGGAACTTCGTCTACTTTAATTGCAGATTTTTCGAATTCAAATACCCATGGGCGAGCGCTTTCTGCTGGAATTGTGCCAAGTGCTTTAAAATCGAATTTTTTAGATGCTACAAGCTCGTCATTTTTATCCATGATGAAAAGCTCGATTTCTCCTAGCTCGATTGCTTGTGGTAAGGATGAGCGGAAAAATGCACGAACAAGCCATTTACGAGAGCGTGCGTCTTCTTCAATACTGATAGAAGAAAGAGATAATTGATTTGGTTTCAATGGTTCTAGTTCATTTGCTAAGAAGTTGAAAATGTATTTTTGCTCCTGTGGTACATCCCACTCTGGATGGAATGAAAGCTTTGTTTCAACATCGCGATTATCGCCTGAATTCGTACCAGCTTTTCCTAGTAAGTCTTTTGAGTCAATTGTGTTTTCTTGAACGATTTTGTCTGATTTTTTAAAGAATGAGAATAAGCCCATTATTGTACCTCCTGTTGTGCCTCAATTGATTTCATGAAGCCAGTAATCTCTATAATAATAGAACGACGTAATTCTTGGAAATTCTTACCGAATAACTCAAGTCCCTCGCGTTGATAAATTCGCATTGGATCTTCTTGCTGGTAATGACGTAAGCCAATACCTTCTTTTAAATGAGCCATTACTTCCAAGTGTTTCACCCAGCCACTATCTATATAACTAAGCATGATTTGTGGAAGAACTTCTATTACTTGTTCATTTTCTGCGAATTTCTCTATATGATTGAGCAGTTCTTGCTCTGAAGGTTGAATGTCAGCTAAAATTTGTTTTACTCTGCCCACTTCTCGGTCAATTGTGACAGGTGTAATGAAAAGTGAGTTTAGTGAACTCTCCATTTGATCATAATTCCATTCAACAGAATTAACTTCTTCTGGTGCAGCGTCGAGAACAGCAAATTCAACCGTTTCACGAAGCATTTTTTTTAGCTCGCCCATCAAGTCTTTCTCAGCTAAGATTTTGTCACGTAGACCATAAATAACTGTACGTTGGTCATTGATAACGTCGTCTAATTTTAGGTTGTATTCACGCATACCGTATTGGGAGCCCTCAACAATTCGTTGTGTACGGTTAATGAGTTCTTGAGCATCTTTATTTTGAATAATGCCTTCTTCGTTGACAACCATTTTTGCAGAGAATTTTTCAACTTCTTCTTTTGCATAACGGCGGAACATATCATCTTCAATAGAGAGAATGAAGCGGCTTTCACCTACGTCGCCTTGACGACCTGAACGACCACGTAGCTGATTATCTACACGGCGGCTTTCATGCTTTTCGGTACCGATAACATATAGACCTCCAAGTGCATGAACTTCTTCGCCTAACACGATATCTGTACCGCGACCAGCCATATTGGTAGCTACCGTAATACGACCTTTTTGACCTGCTTGAGAAATCAGCTCAACCTCTTGCTCAACTGTTTTAGCGTTTAGCAATTGGAATTTTAAGCCTTCATTTTTCAAGCTATCGGCAACTGTTTCAGACTGCAGTATAGATGTTGTCCCAACTAAGACAGGTTGTCCCTTTTCGTGACGACGTTTAACTTCAGCTGCTACATATTTATATTTATCTTCTTGCTTGTTGAAAATAATATCAGGCTGATCGACACGTTGACGTGGACGATTGGTTGGAATTTGAATAACTTCCATGCCGTACACTTCTCGAATTTCTTTTTCCTGTGTTTTCGCAGTACCTGTCATCCCTGAAAGCCTCGGATACATACGGAAATAGTTCTGAATTGTAATTTGTGCCTGTGCTTTATTTTCATCGGTAATCGTTACATTTTCTTTTGCTTCAATCGCTTGATGTAAGCCATTAGATAGTGAACGACCTTCTAAAATACGACCTGTGAACATATCAACAAGCTCGATTTTGTCATCCTTTACGATGTAATCAACATCACGTTCAAACATGACGTGAGCACGAACAGCTTGGATAACATAATGGAAAAGTGATTGGTGCTCTAAGTCATACAGATTATCTATATTGAATGCAGCCTCAACTTTTTCAATACCTTTATCTGTTAGGGAAGTAGCTTTCGTTTCATCATCAAAATCATAATCTTCATCTATTTTGAAGCGTTTTGCTAACATAGATGAGATGCGATGTAGTTCATCGTTAGATGGCATTTTACCAGCGATAATCAGTGGTGTTTTTGCCTCATCGATTAGTACACTATCCACTTCATCAATAATGGCGAAGTGATAAGGACGCTGTACTTTATCAGCTAAGCTGTATGCCATATTATCACGCAAGTAATCGAAACCGAATTCAGTCCCAACACCATATGTAATATCTGCATTATAGGCTTCCTTTTTTTCGTCTGCTTCCATCATTGGTAAATTTAAACCAACTGTTAAGCCAAGGAAACGATGAATCTGTCCAACTAGTTCAAAGTCACGTTTCGCTAAGTAATCATTGACGGTAATAACATGAACACCTTTGCCTTCTAATGCACGTACATAAGAGGGAAGGGAAGCAACTAGCGTTTTACCTTCACCTGTAGGCATTTCAGCGATATTGCCTTCAGTTAAAACAAGACCACCAATAAGCTGTACATCAAAATGACGCATTCCTAATACACGTTTTGAGGCTTCTCGTACGACAGCAAATGCGTCCGGGATGATGGATGCAATAGGCTCATCTTGTTGTAAGCGATCTTTGAAAATAAAAGTCATTTCTCGTAATTCTGCATCTGACTTATTAACATATTTTTCTTCGAGACTATTAATTTGTTCTACTATCTTATAGTAGCGTTTTAATTGACGAGCACTCGTTTGCTCTTTATTACTTTTGAAAATTGAGAACATGGAATATACGCTCCTTTAAAGTTGTCTAAATGCTAGACACTACATTATTCTATCAAATTTTACGTGAAGTGACTACATTTGGCATGCAGCATTCTTCCAATCTGAAAAAGAGGAATAATATTTGTGAAATGGTGGAAAATAAATAGAAAAAGTATATTTCGGCGCCGGTTCGTGCTATAATCAATTTGGATTTCAATGTAGATTATTTTTTGAGGAGGAGAGACATGCTCTACGTGTCTATAATAGCAGCTTTTGTTGCTTCAATATTGTTAACTCCACTAGTTAAACGATTAGCGTTCAGAATAGGTGCTGTCGATGCACCAAACTATCGAAAAGTACATGCACGGATTATGCCAAGACTCGGGGGATTGGCGATCTTCCTTTCTTTTTTAATAGCTGTGGCTATATTTCAGCCGATTTTGATAATCAATGAAAATGGTAGTAATTTTTTACTGGCAATTATTATTGGTGCTTGCATTATCGTAGCAACAGGTGTCGTAGATGATATGCGTGAAATTTCCGCAAAGGCTAAATTAGTTGGCCAGCTTATTGCGGCACTTATCGTTATTTTTGTAGGTGGCATTCAAATTGATATGATTACCCTGCCATTTGTAGGTGAATTAAATTTTGGATTCCTAAGTATTCCTTTAACAATTATTTGGATTGTTGGTATTACTAATGCCATTAATTTAATCGATGGCTTAGATGGTCTAGCGGCAGGCGTTTCAACGATTGCCCTTATTACATTAGCTGTCATGGCAATTATTATGCACAATATGTTCGTATTAGCAATCGCAGCTATTTTAGCGGCAGCAACATTTGGATTTTTATTTTACAATTTTCACCCAGCAAAAATCTTCATGGGAGATACGGGAGCATTATTCCTTGGCTTCATGATATCAGTGCTCGCATTGCTTGGATTTAAAAATGTTACAGTCGTTTCATTAATTATCCCAGTTATCATCCTAGGTGTGCCGATTTCTGATACATTCTTTGCGATTGTTCGTCGTGTACGCATGAAGAAAAAATGGTCGGATCCAGATAAATCACATTTACATCACCGATTACTGGATATGGGCTTTACACATCGACAAACAGTGCTCCTTATTTATGGGATTGCAACGATGTTTGGCATGGCCGCAGTGATCTTCTCTATGGCAAAATTATGGGGTGCAATTTTACTTGTAGCAGTTATTTTAACAGCAATTGAACTTTTGGTTGAAGTCATTGGACTCGCGGGTAAAAACTATAAACCATTATTGAATTTTGTGCGGATATTTAATAAATAATAAAGTGAAGGCAATCATACATTTTTGTGTGATTGCTTTTTTTGTGGACTCTTTTTGGAGAGATTTAAGATACAGAGGTCACCCACCACTATAGGTGGTGAAATAAATGCAGAATCAAGCTGCTTTTCAGCGGATGTCCAAACGCCCGCGAAATAGAGGGACTTAGGCTAAGAACTTCACATCCTGTGAAAAAGCCTGAGTGACCAACGTCGTGCCACTGACGCTACGCTTTCGCGCAAAAAACATCGTGCCACTGCCGCTACGCTTTCGCGCAAAAAACATCGTGCCGCTGCCGCTATGCTTTCGCACGAAAAACATCGTGCCGCTAGCCGCTACACTTTCGCGCAAAAACGTCGTGCCACTGACGCTACGCTTTCGCACGAAAAGCATCGTGCCGCTGCCGCTACGCTTTCGCGCAAAAACATCGTGCCGCTGCCGCTACGCTTTCGCGCAAAAAACGTCGTGCCGCTGCCGCTACGCTTTCGCGCAAAAAACGTCGTGCTGCTGACGCTGCATTAGCACTACGCTTTCAAAAGACATTTGTTGGCCCAAAGCCTCCGACGGATGTTACGGAATCGGAAAGGGATTCATATAGGATGTTAGCCTAAAATCATCGCATCCATCCGATAACATCGGTAAAAACGCCACACTCTTGTGGCCTTACCGAAATGACCTCCATCATACCGGCATAAGCGCAAAGCCGTTTCCGGACTATGCTAAGGTATAATAATTCCATAAAAAAAGCCTTTCCACGAATTGAAAGTGGAAAGGCTATAAGTTTTATTAAGCTAGTTAATTCACCGAAGATTCTTCACTTGAATCACTGTCAGTATCGTCTTTTGTGAGGCTTGATGAATTTTCATTTAAGCCAAGGTGGTTTTGCAACGTTTCTTTTGCTTCATTAACAGACTTTTGATTTAATTGATAATAATAAATGCCAGTAGACATATCATCAGTGCCTTCTAAATTTAAAGTATCAATGCGTGGTACACCTTTTGTTAAATAAGATAAGAAGGATTTCATTTCATCAAATGTCATATCCGTCTTCATGTTATCACCAAGTGCCTTAATGACATCATCGTATTTTGATATAGAACCAACAGAAGAAACTTTATTGATAATAGCTGTAAGGATTTCTTGTTGACGCTTACCACGCTCAATATCGCTATCTTGTTTACGTGTTCTTGCAAGTGCAAGTGCTTCACTACCGTTTAAATGCTGCATACCTGGCTTCAAGTTGATTGTAAACTTGTCGAATTCGTCTAACTCATGTAAAGCATAAGGTACTTCAGCTTCAATGCCACCTAATGCGTCAACTACGTCAATAAAAGCATTGAAGTTCATACGCACATAATAGTCAATTGGGATATCTAATAATTTTTCAACTGTATCAATTGTTGCCAGTGTACCACCCATAGCATGTGCATGGGTAATTTTATCTCTATAGCCTACTTTAGGAATGTAAACATATGAATCACGTGGAATGCTTAGCATTTTAATCGTATGCGTTTTATTATTTAATGTCGCTAATACTAGTGCATCGGAACGTGAATGATCAGAACCTTGCCCACGATTATCACTATCGTCAACACCGACAAATAAGATAGATACATTATCTTTTATCGGCTCTACTTTACTATCGCGAAGTGCAGAAACTTCGCGGCCATCTAAATTTTCATGTGCTGAGTCAGCTGCATGTTTCACTTGTTTAGTAAGATAAACACCATAAGCAGTAACACAAATTGCCAAACTAGCAATGAGAAGTAGGGAAACTTTTATAATTAAGGACGTTCTAGAAGATTTCTTTTTGTACTTTTTACTTTTCATTTATATTCTCCTCTAAGTTATGGGGATTAGAATACGATTAAACTAAAATTTATGCAAATACAAGTAATAATATGCAGTTGATAAAATAGCTTAACGTTAAAATTATACTATGCATAAATAGTTTCGGCAATTAAAACTATTTATCTACAATAAATTCAATAAATTGAGCATTCTCAAACGTAATGTTCGCTTGTCCATTTGTCATTTCTGTTACCCAGTTTCGGAACAGTTCTTCTTTCTCTTTTAACACGGATACAATAATGTCGACGCCTTCCAAATAGCGAATTTCCTCTAAAGTATAAGATGAACCTCGAATTTCGTTTTCCACTTTGCCAAGCCATGTGTAATCAACGGTAATTTTCATAAAATGATGAAGCTTGCGTTCGACAACCTGGGCAGCGAGTAAACCTTCTGTTGTCGCTTTGCCGTACGCACGAATGAGACCGCCACCGCCAAGCTTAATGCCGCCAAAGTAACGTGTGACGACAACGACCGTATCTTTTAAACCTTGTTTTTTTAGGACTTCTAACATAGGGACGCCAGCTGTGCCGCTAGGTTCCCCGTCATCATTAGCTTTTTGAATATGATCATGCTCACCAATCATATAGGCTGAACAATTGTGTGTCGCATTATGATGCATTTTTTTTATGCGTTCAATAAAAGAAATTGCATCCTCTTCCGTTTCTGCACGTTCTATATAAGTAAGAAAGCGAGATTTAGAAATAACAATTTCGCTTTCTCCGTATCCTTTTACTGTTAAATAGTTTTCTCTCATCCGTACCAATCTCCTTTTAGGTAGAGTTCTATTCGAGTTCTATTCTATAATTTTCATAAAGAAAAAGCATTAAATTTTAACAGGGTGATGATATAATAGGTGTAGACTATGTAATTGGTCTATTGAAATGGTAAGTAATCATAAGACATTAGACTGGGGAGTATACTATGTTTTCAAATGATACCTTCGATTTAAAGTCGCTTGATGACATATTTAATCGAATGTTAGAAACAATCATGAGCTCAAAGGATGATATCTTCATTATAAGTGAACAAAGCCGTAGAAGTTTCGAAGATATGCAAAAAGAGCTAGAAATTGTTCGAAAACAAGTTTCAATTGTTATTGATGAAGGCGATGCTTTAGAAAAAAGTACACAGCTTGCCAAGCAAAGACTTGTGTTAGTGAGTAAAGCTTTCGATAATTATACCGAAGAACAAGTTAGAGAAGCATATGAAACTGCACAGGATTTTCAAGTGAAGCTCTCCGTTATTAGAACACAAGAAAAGCAACTACGTGATAAAAGAGATGATTTAGAGAGAAGATTAAGAGCACTACTCGATACGATTGAACGTGCAGATCATATTGTCAATCAAGTAAATGTCGTTTTGAATTACTTAACTTCAGATTTAAAAAATGTTGGTTTAGCACTTGAACAAGCAAAAATGAAACAAGATTTTGGTATACGTATTATTGCGGCACAGGAAGAGGAGCGCAAACGCCTATCGAGGGAAATCCACGATGGACCTGCTCAGATGCTAGCAAATGTACTGATGCGCACTGATTTAATAGACAGAACGTATCGTGAAAAGGGCATTGAATATGCTTTGGCTGAAATTACTGATTTAAAGAAAACGGTGCGTAATGCATTATCAGAGGTGCGACGTATAATCTATGATTTAAGACCAATGGCACTGGATGATTTGGGAATTGTTCCGACATTAAAAAAGTACTTATCGACAGTGACTGAATATAATCCTGGTGTTGAAGTTCATTTCCAATCAAGAAGCACCGAAAAACGGATACCATCCAACTATGAAGTATCTATTTTCCGCTTAGTGCAGGAATGTGTAACGAATGCCATGAAACACGGGAAATGTAAGGATATTTGGGTAAAGCTTGAGTGGTTGAAAGATGCCGTAAATATCGTTGTAAAAGACGATGGCATAGGTTTCGATCCACAGAAAGTTAAAGACCATTCCTTTGGGATTCTAGGTATGAAAGAACGGATTGAAATTTTGGGTGGGACAATCTCAATTACAAGTGAGATAAATCGAGGTACGACGGTTTTATTTAAAATTCCGTTAGAAGTAGAGTGAAACGATTGTTTGAGGAAATTTAGGGGGTAAAGACAAATGACGAAGATTATTATTGTAGACGATCACCAGCTATTCCGCGAAGGAGTAAAGCGTATTTTAGATTTTGAAGATACGTTTGATGTGGTAGCAGAAGGTGATGATGGTACAGATGTAGTTTCTTTATATGCTGAAAATCAACCTGATGTTGTACTAATGGATATTAATATGCCGGGGAAAAATGGCGTAGAGGCAACAGCAGATTTAATTAATGAATACCCAGATGCAAAGGTTATTATGCTATCCATCCATGATGATGAAACATACGTAACACACGCACTAAAATCTGGATCACTTGGCTATATGCTGAAAGAAATGGATGCAGACGAAATTGTTGAAGCTATTAAAGTAGTTGCGAATGGTGGATCTTATTTACATCCAAAAGTAACTAAAAATTTAGTAGCGGAATTCCGTCGTCTTTCTGAGCATGAAAATAAAGGTAACTTCCATCAAACAGAAATTCGTCGCCCATTCCATTTGTTAACAAAGCGTGAATGTGAAGTATTACAATTATTAACAGATGGACAATCGAACCGTACAATTGGTGAGACACTGTTCATTTCTGAAAAAACAGTTAAAAACCATGTTTCAAGCATTTTACAAAAAATGAATGTAAACGACCGTACACAAGCTGTTGTTACAGCCATCAAAAATGGCTGGGTTGAAGTACGCTAATAGCATACATCGAATTTAACTTCTTTCAGTAGAACTGAAAGAAGTTAAAGCCTCCGGCGGATGTCACGGAATCGGAAAGGAGTGCTTAGGGGATGTTAGCCTAAGATCATCGCATCCATGCGATAACGGCTAACTGACCTGCATCGTGCAGGCCCTAGCACAAAGCCGATTCCGGACGCAATTATGCCGAGGCATAATTGATACTGTTTTTAAAGGCTACTAAATTATTTAGTAGTTTTTAAAGCAGTTTTTTTAGTGGGAACGAATCTTCAAAAAGTGTAACAATTTATACATAGGGGTCGATTTAATCGTGCAACATTTTAAAAGCATGGGCGTCATAAGGAAGATGTAGCACCTAAATGTTGAAAATACACAACAAAATTCCTACAACGGGATTTATATGCTACAATATGCGCGGGAGGTTTTTTGATGTTAAAGAAAAGTTTTCTAGCAGTTCTAACTTTATTAATGTTAACTGCCTGTGGTAATAAAAAAGATGAAATGAGTGCGGAAGACCGACAAAAAATCATTGATGATGGAACAGTCGGATTTGAAATGAATGGTGGACAAATAACAAAGGCAGAAAATGTCCCAGCTAATGAAGGAAAAGCGATCTTATTAGCCTTTAATGAATATATTGAAGCCTTTAATTCAAAAGAAATTGATCGTTATATGCAAACGCTCTCGAAGGATCCAAAAGGTTTCGACTATGATGAAGAAAAAGAATTCACGACAGACGTATTTAAACAGTCGGACGTTAAACGAGATGCTAAAGATACTACAATCATAAAATATAACGAAAATGAAGCACAGGTCCATTCCAATATAACATTGCATTTCGTACAAACTAAAACAAATGTGAAGCATGAAAGTGCAGGACAACAAGTAACAGTATTCGTCAAAGAAGATGGACAATGGAAGGTCACTAGCGTCTTTTATATGGACGACACGAAATCAAGTACTGGCAAATAAAAATGAGGATCTCTTCATTCAGGCTCATCACTAAGAGTTGAGGTTGGGCGATTTCCTGGGCATTAGCGTCAAAGATAAGCCCCTAGAGCGAGCGCAGTAGCGGAACGATGGCTAAAAGCAGCTTATTGGACTTGCTTCATTAAAACGGAAATCAACCCCACATGATGGTGATGAGCCTTTACTTATTCAAAGAAGGATTAGTAGGATGAAGACCAGCCTCGTTTGGCTAAGAGGAAATAAATTCTTTACTATACATAGGAAATGAATGTGAAATGAATGCTAAGTTTATCAATTTAGCAGATGTCTAGAATGATGAAAGAGTGAAGCGACTTCCTTCTATTCGACGTTCAGACAAGATTACGTTATGTCGTAATTCATTTCACATTCATTTCTTTTTATCTTCATTCAGTAGCCTACTGAAGATAGGAGAACTCAGTCTAAGAACGCCAGGTCCTGTGGCAATTTAACTGTGCGAAAGCGAAGCGACAGCAACACGGTTTTAACTGTGCGAAAGCGAAGCGACAGCAACACGGTTTTAACTGTGCGAAAGCGAAGCGACAGCAACAACAACAACACACGACTGAGTGACCAACTTCATGTTGGCCTAAAGCCTCCGGCGGATGTCACGGATTTTGAAAGGAATGAATATAAGGATGTTAGCCTAAAACCTTCGCATCCTGCGAAAACGGCTAACTGACCTGCATCCAGCAGGCCTATGTACAATTCAAAATCCAGACAACAATTGCGTCGAGGCGCAATTGATTGTAAACTATTTAGAATAGGAGAGTGGACATGGATGAGGACAGCAATCGTAACAGATAGTACTGCATATATTTCGGCTGAGGAACGAGCGCGCTTAAACATTCATATGATTCCGTTAAGTGTAAATATCTCAGGTCAACTTTTTGAAGAAGAAGTAGATATCACGGCATCTGAATTTTATGATAAAGTACGCGGGGCAAAAGAATTCCCAAAAACAACCCAGCCTCCAATTGGCGAATTTGTCGCTCTCTTTGAAGAGTTGGCAAAAGAGTATGATGAGGTAATATCTATTCATTTATCAAGTGGAATCAGTGGTACATATCAAGGTGCCATTCAAGCAGGCGGGATGGTGGAAGGCATTGATGTGTCCGCTTTTGATAGTGAAATATCCTGTGCGGTGCAGGGTTTTTACGTTCTACGAGCAGCTGAAATGGCGGCTCAGGGCTTTTCCGCAAAAGAAATTCACGCTTCATTGGCGGATATGAAGCAATCAGTTCGTGCTTACTTCATTGTAGATGACTTAGCGCACTTACAACGTGGGGGACGTCTGTCTGCAGCAGCGGCATTAATCGGTGGCTTATTACAAGTAAAACCGATCCTGCATTTTGCGGACAAGGTCATTGTACCTTTTGAAAAAATTCGTACACGTAAAAAAGCATTAAAGCGTGCGGAGGAGCTACTAGCTGAGGATGCTAGTAAGTATGAAGCGCTGGACGCTGTAGTGATCTATGCCAATTGCCAGGCAGAAGCCGAAGAATGGCTAGCACAACTAGCAGTAACTTACCCGAACGTTAACTTTAAATTGAGCTATTTCGGTCCCGTTATTGGCACACATTTAGGTGAAGGCTCAATGGGTCTAGGCTGGACAAAAAAATAATAGTAAGTGAGACAGTCTCTACAGTAACTATGTAGAGGCTGTTTTTTTGGTTCTATAATATTTTTTGGGGTATTCGCACAATTCCACGCATAAAAAAAGCACAGATTCACCGATTTATATATACTTGAATTGTCGAGAAACAA
>NZ_JBNNUX010000034.1:0-45731 GCF_050280145.1 Lysinibacillus sp. NPDC093688 | reverse complement strand
GGGTCTCGGGCCAACAGATGTTTTCTGCGCGAAAGCGTAGTGCTAACGTAGCGGCAGCAGAGGGTTTTGTTTGTGCGAAAGCGCAGCGACAGCAACAGCACCGATGTTGGTCACGAAGGCGTTATCACAGGATGTGATGATTTTAGCCTTCGTTCCTCTATCGCTAATCCCCAAGGAGTCGCTCAGTCTCCACTCCAATCAACGACTTTTACATTGTCTGTATCTTCAGTAACAAATGTTTATTGTTCGAAAGCGAAGCGACATCACAAAGTGGAAGAAGAGATGTGACACTTATCCACAGGAAAGTAGTAATATGGACTAAAATCATCCTCATTTAAAGACCCACAATATACATAAATGTTTTCTTGTCATTGTTTTTCAAGCCTATAAGGGCCTTCCCCATTACTAGGAAAGCTCCTACATTCATACATACACATCATCACTAGCTGCACTTTCTATCGCTGCTATCTCCCCCATCGATGATTATCCACAAACATTTGCTCAGATGAAGCTATCGATTTCTCAGCAGCCTTCTTTATCCACAAGATATCCATGATTAATGCACAATTTATCCATGATTAATGCACAATTTATCCACAATTTATTTCAATTACATTTAACCGACTCACCTGTTGGATTAAATAAAAAATTTTTCCATAGATACCTGATTATTATTTCCTTTTTTTGCTGATTATAAAAAATAGAATAGTTTCTATACATTTTGAGAGGAGGATTTTCGATGAGTCCAGAAAAGGATATTTCACGTCGTGATTTTTTAAAAACAACGGGGATCGCAGCGGGTACATTAGTCGGCGGTGGCTTAATAGGAGGTCTTGTAGGCTATAACATGCCTAGCAAAGGAACTGCCACGCTAGAACATGGTCAGCACGGAACTGCTACTGAAGAGACGGGTTCGCCAAAAGCTAAAATGTTTTTTATGAATCAACGAGATTTTAATATTTTAGCAAATGCTACTGAACGTATTTTTCCTGAGGACGATTTAGGTCCAGGGGCAAAGGGCTTAGATGTGCCTTATTTTATCGATCATCAGCTAGCGGGGCAATACGGCAGTAATTCTAAAGAATATATGCATGGCCCCTTTGGTGAAGGTGCTCCAACACAAGGCTATCAGAGTCGATTAACCCGTGCAGAAATTTTTAAGCAAGGGGTTCAAAAGCTGGAGTCGGAAGCACTGAATCGCTATAAAAAGAGCTTTAATGATATTGATGGGAAGCAAATGGACGAAATTTTAACTGCCTTCCAGAAAGGTGACGTGCAAATGAGTGGTGTCACATCTGCTTTCTTCTTTACTTTATTACGAGCCGCAACATTAGAGGGCGCTTACTCTGACCCTATATATGGTGGGAATCGCAATATGGATGGCTGGCGTATGAAAGGCTTCCCTGGTCATCAAATGGCGTATATTACTCAAATTGAAGATCCGAAATTCCAAAAAATTGAGCCTAATTCATTAGGTAGCCACTAATATAAGGGGGTTAAAAAATGGCAACAACATTACCAAGTGTAGACGTTGTTACAGTAGGGGTAGGCTGGACCGGCGGCATTGTCGCTGCAGAGTGCGCAAAAGCTGGCTTAAAGGTCGTTGGTTTAGAACGTGGCCAAAGGCGTGGCACAGAGGATTATCTGACGGTCCATGACGAATATCGCTATGCAATTCGTTACGATATTATGCAAAACCTTTCAAAAGAAACCGTAAGCTTCCGTAATAATCGCAATATGAAGGCATTGCCTATGCGTCAGCTCGGTTCCTTTTTACTTGGTGAAGGGCTTGGCGGCTCTGGTACACACTGGAACGGTATGACGTATCGCTTCTTACCATATGATTTTCAAATTAAAACATTAACAGACAAACGGTATGGATCGAAAAAGCTTGGACCTGATTATTTATTACAGGATTGGGGATTAACATACGATGAGCTTGAGCCCTATTTCGACAAATTCGAAAAAACGGCAGGTATTTCTGGAGATGATAAAAATCCATTTAGCGGAAAACGTTCAAATCCTTATCCGACCGGCCCTATGAAAATGACACCGATGCTTACGCAATTTGAAACAGCTGCAAAAAAATTAAAATTATCACCTTACATGGTTCCTTCTGCAAATTTATCAGAAGTTTATAAGAACCCTGACGGTGAAACGATTAATGCTTGTCAATATTGCGGCTTCTGTGAGCGCTTTGGTTGTGAATATGGCGCCAAATCATCTGCAGAGGTTACTGTTGTTCTTACTGCATTAAAAACAAATAATTTTGACTTACGCTATAATTCCAATGTTGTTGAAATCTTAAAGAAAGGCAATAAAGTAACTGGTGTCCGATACATCGATACGATATCTGGTGAAGAATTTATTCAACCAGCAAATGCTGTTGTACTTACTAGTTATGTCTTTAATAATGCCAAGCTCTTGATGGTCTCTAACATTGGAGAACGCTATGATCCAGCTACTGGAAGAGGGACACTTGGAAGAAACTATTGCTATCAAATACTACCGGGTGCAGCAGGATTTTTTGATGAGCAGTATAACACATTTATGGGTGCAGGTTCACTCGGTATGAGTTTAGATAACTATAATGGTGATAATTTCGATCATAGTGACTTAGATTTTATTCACGGCGGAAATATCGCTCTAACACAAACAGGTGCACGCCCTATCGGCTCGAATCCAACACCTCCTGATACGCCAATATGGGGTGCAGAATTTAAAAAACAATCGATTCATTACTATACACGCTCATTCGGGATTGGTGCACAAGGGGCTTCAATGCCACATAAAGAGAATTATTTATCTCTTGATTCTACGTATAAGGATGCTTACGGCTTACCTCTAATGCAGTTAACGTATAATTTTACGAATCAGGATCGTGCACTTCATAAATATATTTCTGCACGTGCAGCTGACATTATGAAAGAAATGGGCGCCAAAATTGTTGTCCCAAATGCCGAAATTACTGATTACAATATTGTACCGTATCAAACAACCCATAATACAGGCGGGACAGTTATGAGCTTAAAGCCAGAAGATGGCGTTGTGAATAACTACCTGCAGCATTGGAATGTAGAAAATCTATTTGCTGTGAGTGCTGGAAACTTTGCGCACAATAGCGGCTACAACCCTACCGGTACTTTAGGGGCACTAGCCTACCGCTGTGCAGAAGGTGTTGTGAAATATAGCAAATCAGGTGGTTCCTTAGTTTAAAAACAGACATTTTAGTAAAAGGAGGCAAGACTATGGGAGGTCTTGGAGCAATTGGAGTACCTGGGTTAATCATTATTTTGGTCATTGTTTTAATCGTGTTTGGTCCAAAAAAATTGCCTGAAATCGGCGGTGCAGTCGGTAAGACATTCGCAGAGTTTAAAAAGTCCACGAAGGGGCTTATCGATGATGAGGATGATTCCGCGAAAAAAGAAGAAAAAAAATCTGACGCTTCGTAGGAGGTTTTCCTATGGATCCATATGAAGAAGGAAAAAGAAAATATTTAAGTCCACTTGATAAGAAAGAAGCCGAGCCTCTCACGCCTGTAGAGGCTTTTGTTAAAGTTCCGGAAGAGACAATTGAGCAGGCTATGGTAGTAGATGAACAACCCCTTTTTCCAATTGTATCTCTGCTCGAACATCTCACTGAACTACGAAAACAAATGATTAAAGGGCTTATCGTATTTATTCTATTTTTTATTATCGTTTTCTCTACCATTAATATTTGGTTTCCTTATGTCACTCGAGGACATTCACTAATTATTTTGGGGCCTTTAGAGGTTGTGAAATTTTACATGACGATTTCCACAACACTAGCATTCGGGCTATCTATGCCATTTTTAGTTCATTTTTTGTGGAGTTTCGTAAAGCCAGGTTTAAAAGAAGAAGAAAGCCGTTTCCTCGGTCTTTATGCACCGGTCATGCTTGTACTCTTTTTATTAGGCGTATCTTTCGGTTACTTTATTGTTAATCCACTCAGCTATTCATTTTTAGTGAGTGTAGGGGCAACTAATTTTGATGTGATGGTATCAGCAAATGAATACATGCATTTTTTAGTGATGACAACTGTACCACTCGGACTACTCTTTGAATTACCAATCGTAGCCCTCTTTTTATCGTCCATAGGGATCCTAACAGCTGAATCCATGAAAAAAATACGAGGCTGGTCATATATCGGGATGGGCGTTGGTTCCGCTGTGATTACACCACCCGATTTTATTAGTCAGCTACTCGTATTAATTCCAATGATTATTTTATATGAAATAAGTATTTATCTTGTTAAACGTATAGAGCGTAAACAAATAGAAAGCACTGCGTAGCAAAGACGCAGTGCTTATTTTTTCTTTAATTCCATTACAAGAATCTCTGGTGGGTTAAAAATTCGAATAGGTACTGTACTGTTACCTAATCCTCGACTAACGGCCATAGTTGTTGTTCCTTCTTCAACAACGCCTGCCGTATACTTCGGGAGTATTCCTTGTCCTCGTGCAAAAAGACCACCAATACCAGGAATTCGAACTTGTCCACCATGTGCATGTCCTGCAAATACTAAATCAATTCCAAATTCCACATACGTATTAAACACTTCTGGTCGATGCGCTAGTAAAATTGTTAATACATTAGGCGGAACATTTTTTGTTGCTATCTCTAGCATTTCTTTCGTTGTTCTACCCGATAGCGGATCTTCGATGCCAACAATCGCCAAACGCTCCCCGTCGCGCTCAATAACGGTCGATTCATTGGACAACACATGTACCCCTAACGATGATAGCTCGTCATAAATTACATTCACTTTATTCGTCGCTACTTCATGGTTTCCTAGTACATAATAGACATCCGCTACTTTAACTAATCCTCTAACAGCTTGCAAGCTTCGCTCCAAATTATAACGATTACTATCAACTAAATCACCTGTAATAAAAATCAGGTCAGGATTTGTTGTCTTCACTTTTGCTATGAGTTTCTCTTGATGTTCACCAAAGAGAGCATCCTGTAAATCTGTTATTTGCGTAATGCGTAGCCCATCAAAATTGGCAGGCATTTTTTCTGACTCGAATTCATGCTTGCTTACAACCAGCCAATGATTGTTTACGTACAAAAAAATGACTATAAAAACAACAAAAAAAGCTACATATAATAATTTTTTCAATCGCAATCGCTCACTTTGTGGCTACTTTTCATCAGATCAATTTCGCCTTGGCGTAATTGCGTCCGGATTTTGAATTGTGCCTGCACAATTTCATTCCTTTGAAAATCCGTGACATCCGCCGGAGGCTTTGGGCCAACGTGATGTTGGTCACTCAGTTATTGCCACAGGACGTGGCGTTCTTAAACTGAGTTCCTCTATTTCAGTAGGTGTTGGGATACCTCCTGAAAGGACCAACATCCACATTCATCTCATCACCTTCAGAGGTGGGAGCTTCTACTGAATGAAGATAAAAATCTGACTCCCCTATTATAAGCATAAAACAAGGTAATTGTAAGCATATGCTCTAAAAATCCACAAATAGCACAAAAAGTCTAACTCCGCCTTCGCGTTAGTCTCTTGGAGATTTTGGGATTACAAATGCTTACTACCTATTTCAATAAATAGTGAGATTGAATAAATGTACATATTGATGCTTTCTTTTGAAAAGAAATCTTATTTTAACTGTCCTATTGATAGGTTAACAAAAAACGCATTTAGACACTCCTTGAATAGAGTCTAAATGCGTTTTATCACTTATAATACTTTTTCTAAGAAATCCTTCGCACGCTGTGTAGATGGTGTTGAGAAAAACTGTTCTGGTGGTGAGTCCTCAATTAACTTTCCGCCATCAAGGAATAGTATACGGTCAGCCACTTCACGTGCAAAGCCCATTTCATGCGTTACGATTAGCATCGTCATACCCGTATCAGCAAGATTTTTCATAACGGCTAATACCTCTTTTACCATTTCAGGGTCAAGAGCTGAGGTAGGCTCGTCAAATAAAATTACTTTTGGATCCATTGCAAGTGCTCGGGCAATGGCAACACGTTGCTTCTGTCCTCCCGATAGACGGCTTGGATATTCATTGCGCTTTTCAAATAGGCCTACTTTCGTTAATAAATCTTCAGCCTTTTCGATAGCCGCTGTCTTATCCATTCCTTTCACATTAATCGGTGCGTATGTTAAATTTTCAAGTACCGTTTTATGAGGGAAAAGATGAAAATGCTGAAATACCATACCGACTTCTTCACGGATCTTCATAATGTTTGTCCCTTTGTCCGTTAGAACGTCGCCCGCAATTGTAATCTTTCCACTCGTTGGCTCTTCTAATAAATTTAAGCAGCGCAGGAATGTTGATTTACCAGACCCTGATGGACCAATAATAGCAATTACTTCTTTTTCTTTAATTTCTGTTGAAATACCCTTTAGTACTTCGTTTTGTCCATATGATTTGTGTAAATCTTCAATTTTAATCACTTTTTCTCATTCCTTTCTCAATTCGTCTACCAAGGAACGTTAAGACAAGCGTCATAATGTAGTAGATTACACCCGCAAATAGTAAAGGCTCAAGATAGCGATATGTTGAACCACCTACAATGTAAGCACGGCGCATAATATCAAGTGCACTAATAACCGTAACAACAGCTGTTTCTTTATTTAATGTAATAAATTCATTCACTAAAGATGGTAAAATATTTTTTACGGCTTGTGGGATAATAATATCTTTCATCATTTTCGCATATGGAATACCTAGTGCTTGTGCCGCTTCCATCTGTCCTTTATCAACCGCATTAATACCAGCGCGAATGATTTCTGAAATATAAGCACCTGAGTTTAACCCGAATGCAATAATAGCCGTTGGAACAGGATCAATTTGAATATCTAATAATTGTGGCACTGCATAATAGATAATCATTAATTGTAGTACGAGCGGTGTACCACGGAAAATCGATGTATAAAAATCTGCAAACCAACGTAAAACATTCACTTTACCAATTTTGCATAACGCTAGTAATATACCAACTATAAAACCAATGATTGATGCGCCGATTGCAATTTGAAGTGTGACACCTATTCCTTTTAGTATATAAGGAATAGAGGGAATGATAGCTGTAAAATCTAAATTCACAGTGCCCCCTCCTTTCTTGTTCTTTTTTCAGGAAATGAAAGATATAAGCGATAGCTCGAAATAGAGCTATCGCAGTTAAACTAGCTTATTTAACTTTTAACCATTTGTCTTCTAGCTCTTTAATTTTACCTTCAGCAGCTAATTCTTTTAATGCTTTGTTTATTTTATCTTTAAGATCGCTACCTTTTGGAACAGCGATTGCTTTAAAGTCTTCAGGTTGCTCTTTAACAGGGAACGCTTCTAGTTTATCGTTCGTATCAAGATAACCTTTTGCTACGCCACTTTCTACAATCCCAGCATCTATACGCTTAGACATCATGTCTTGAACAATTTCAGGAATTCGAGTACGTCCTTCAACAGTAGCATCTACTTCTTTTGCAATTTTATTACCTAAAGTTTCTTGGATAGAAGCGTTTTGAACACCAATTTTTTTACCAGCTAAATCAGCCTCTTTTTTAATTCCACTATCCTTTTTCACAATAAATACTTGCTCTGTTTGATTATATTTATCAGAGAAATCTACAACTTTTTCACGTTCTTCATTAGGTGACATACCAGAAATAACAATATCAACTTTTCCTGCTTGTAAAGCTGGCACTAGACTATTGAAGTCGATATCTTGAACTTGTATTTCTGCACCAATCTTTTCACCAACTAATTTAATTAAATCAATATCAAAACCAATAATATCTTCACCTTTTGCAGCATCAACATACTCAAATGGTGCATAATCAGATGAAGTACCTACTTTTAATACTTGCTTTTGTTCTGTGCCACCGCTAGCATTTGAATCTTTATCGCTTGTCTTATCATCTTTTGCGCCACATGCTGCTAGTACACCAATTACTAGAACGAGTATAAGCATGAAAAATTTGTTCTTCATATTAACAATCTCCTTTTATTTATGTTTTATTGTTTATGAAACTCTTGTTCTCGAAAATAATTGAATGGATATTTATTCACTGCAGAGAATAAATATCTATCTGCTAATAAGATATACTCTTTCGAAGTAATAATCAAGCTAATCTGAAAATTTCCCGATAAAACATTATATACATAATTTTTCGAAAAATCAATACATTCAGATTTCCCCCATAAAAAATACCCTCCTCATCATAACGTGGGGTTGATTTCCGTTCCGGCCAGACGCTTTCTTGGGGCGTCCTGTTGTCTGTGCTGTGCGAAAGCGAAGCAACAGCAACATGGTTTTGTCTGTGCGAAAGCGAAGCGGCAGCAACATGGTTTTGTCTGTGCGAAAGCGAAGCGGCAGCAACAACAACAACATCGCAACACGAGGTTGGTCACGAAGGCGTTATCACAGGACGCGCTGCTTTTAGCCTTCGCTCCCCTGCTTCACTTGCACTTCCAACAACTTGTACATGGCGGACGTTTTAACAAATGTAATCCTCAACTTGTGGTGATGAGCAAATCATTTCAAAGTGCATAAACATTCCTTTAATTGAGAGTTTTAATAAAAAAGACCCCGAAAATGGGGTCTCAGATTATTTACTAACGCTACTCCTGTGGGATAAGCTTGCGCTGAAAACCACGAGGAGCTTGAAGCAAGCCAGGCCCGCGGAAAGCGTCCACTCGGAGTGGAAATTAACCTTTATTTATAGATTCACATTTATGCCTTTGGAGGTTTGCCACTTATTTTTCATCTGCAAATAGCTTTTCCTTTAGCTCATCCTCTCCTGACCCTTCTGCTAAAGGTACGCGAGAGCGATACGCAGCACGACATATTAAATGCCCTGCTACAGGAGCTGTTACAAAAACGAATCCAATTCCTAAAATTAAACGTACACTAACATATCCATCATGAACCCAAAAGTAAATAAATGCGCCTAATAAACATGTTAAGACCGATAATGTCGAACTTTTCGTTGCAGCATGTGAACGCGTGTATACGTCAGGTAAACGAATCATCCCAAATGCACTAATAACACTTACAACGGAGCCAATCAATATAAGTATGACTGCCGCCCATTCAATCATTTGATTTGCGTTCAACAATCACACCTCTTTCAATATATTTCGTAAACGCAATTGTGCCGATAAAAGCTAAAATCCCTAATATTAAAATGGCTTCTAAATACGCCTTTGTTTTCAAAATAATAGAGACGATAGCGATTGCTGAAAGTAAATTAACACCTATTGTATCAAGTGCGATAGCACGGTCAGGCAACGAAGGACCCCGAATCACACGAAACAGCGACAACGCAATCGATACACTGAATAATGCAAGAGCCAAAAGTAAAATTTTATCAATCATTAACGTGTCACCTCCATGATCGCTTGTTCAAATTTCCCTATTGAACGAATGACAGCTTCTTTTGATTGTTCAATATCCATTGCATGAATATAAAACATATCTCCCTCTTCAGAAACTTCCATCACGACTGAACCTGGAGTCAGAGTGAGCAACAACGCAAGAGCCGTTATTTCCCAATCTCCTTTTAGCGCTGTTTTATACGTAAATATTCCAGGAGTTATAGTGAGCTTCGGAGTAGTTATTTGTCTTAATACGCTGTAACTCGATAATAGTAGCTCCCAATTAAAGAGCCATAATAATTTAATGATTGAAAACACACGTCGTAAATAAAATTGTGTGCCGTAAAAGCGGTGCATCGCATATAAAATCCCTATTCCGACGATAAACCCCATTAAAAATGTCGAAAACTGTGGTATAACTTCATCCTGTAACAAGAGCCAAAGTGTTGCGATAAATAAATTTAAGATAAATTGCATCGCCATTATTTATTCACCTCACCTTGCCATGTTGTGCCATCCAGCACTGCATCAATATAGATCGATGGCGTATAGAGTGTCTTTGCTGCATCTGTTACATATGGAGCCATCCATTCAGCTCCAATTCCTAAAGCAATTGTACAAGCTGCCAATAATGTTAATGGTAAGACCATACGCTTTGGTAACGGTTTTTCATCCTCTAGACTAATAATCGTTTCTCCAAAGAATGAGGAGAGAAATATTCGTAATAGTGAATACAAAACAATTAAACTAGATAAAAATCCTAGCCCTAGTAGAACAAAATTCCCACCCTCAATAGCTCCTTGTCCAATTAAAACCTTACCTAAAAAGCCACTCAATGGTGGTATCCCAGCAAGGGAACACATGACAATAAAGAATAACCAGCCAAATAGAGGGTAATTTCGAATAAGCCCACTCATTTTATCAATAACCGTTTCACCGGTAACATACATCATCATGCCAACTGCTAAAAACAGCATGGCCTTAGCTACCATATCATGCATCAAATAGTAAGTTACGCCTTGTAAGGCAGACTCCGTACCGATCGCTAGACCAGCTACTATAAAGCCAACACCAATAAGGACGTTATAAGCGGCAATTGTCCTGACATCTCGTCCTGCTAGTGCTCCCATACATCCAGCAATAATCGTAAGTCCTGCCATAATTCCTAGCACCATATGAGTCACTTCAGTATTATTTGGGAAAAGTAATGTAAAAGTACGAACTAGCGCATAAATTCCAACCTTTGTTAATAATGCTGCAAAAAGTGCGGCTATAGCTGTTGGAGGTACACTGTATGAGCCTGGAAGCCAGAAGAATAATAATAGGCCAGCCTTCAAGCTAAAGACAATTAAGAAAATAAGAGCCACAGTCGTGATTAGTGGGTCGGCTCCTAGCTCCATCACGCGGACAGAAATATGTGCCATATTCAACGTTCCAACGGTTCCATATAAAAAAGCTAGTGCCACTAGGAAAATCCAAGATGCAACAATATTAATAAGGACATATTTTAATGCCTCTCGCAGCTGAACTTTCTCGCCACCTAAACTAATGAGTGCATAAGAAGCAAGTAACATCACCTCAAAGCACACAAACAAGTTAAAAATATCCCCTGTTAGAAATGAGCCATTCACACCCGCTACCATCAGTAGGACAAACGGGTAAAAATACATCTTTTCAAAGTTCTTACCGATTGTAAAAATGGCATATAACAGACAAATGGCTGCGACAATATTCGCCACTAATACAAGAAGCATTGCGAACGAATCAGCAACAAATAAAATGCCGAATGGCGGTGCCCAGCCACTAAAATCAATACGCATTACACCCTGTTTTTGAATCTCTAGCAATAAAATAACACTAATAAAGGCAACAAAGCTTAATGTCAACAAACTAATGATGCGCTGCAAAAAAACATTGTCACGTAAAAACACAAGTAAAATGGCCGTTATAACCGGCACAATTAATGGTAAAACAATCATATTACTCATCCGGCGTACCTCTCAATTCATCAAAATTCGCCGAACCGTTCGTTTTATAAGCTCGGTAACCGAGAACAAGCACAAACGCCGTTACCGCAAAGCTAATTACGATTGCAGTTAAAATCAATGCTTGCGGCAGAGCATCTGTGTAAGGACCTTCTGATTCCTCTAAAAGCGGGACATTCCCCTTCTTCAGTCCGCCCATCGTTAAAATCAGTAAATGCGCCGCATGCGATAATACCGCCGTTCCTAAAATCACACGTAATAACTGTTTCGAGAGGATTAAGTACGTCGCAACAGCTACTAATACACCAACTAAAACTAGTATTAAAGACTCCATTGGCTACTCATCCTCACTTATACTTAAAATAATTGTGACTACAACACCTACTACAGTTAAAGCCACACCAGCCTCGAAAATGGTTACAGTCGAAAAGCCCATCTTCCCGAATATCGGTACATTTATATAACTATGTGTCTGCGTTAAAAACGGAACATCAAAAAATAGTGAGCCTATTGCTGTGCCAGTCGCAAGTAATACACCAAGCGCTGCAACTTTTTTAAAATCAAATGGCATCCCTTTATGCACTGTTTCAATGTCATACGCTAAATACAGTAGAACGATGCCAGAGGCTAGCACGAGACCACCTATAAAACCGCCACCCGGCGCATGATGCCCTGCAAAGAATAAATAAATACCAAGAGTTAAAATAATGAATACGATTGTCTTTGTGACCGTACGTAAAATAACGTCATTTATTTTCATGATCCGCTTCCTCCTTTCGTGGCTTTAGCTTCGTTAATGTATACACTCCTAAGCCAGCAATCAGAAGAACGACAACTTCTAGCATCGTATCAAATGCACGGAAATCGCCTAATATGGTGTTGACGATATTTGAACCACCCGCCAACTTGTAGGAATCATTGAAATAAGTAGCTACTGGCTCAAAGCGATCGAAATGGACAACTGCTAAGCCTATTAATGTAACTGTGGCGCCAACGAAAATGGATATAATGACCTTAGACCATTGCATTTTTTTGCGAGAGGCTTCAGGCATTAAATCAGGTAAATATTTAAAGCATAGAAGGAATAAAGCAGTTGTCACAGATTCTACGACTAATTGCGTTAATGCTAAATCAGGAGCACGGAAAATAACAAAGAAAAATGCGATTGAATAACCAAGCACGCCATTCAATAACATTGCTGTTACGCGTCCTTTAGCGAAAATCATCCATACTGCAGCGAACATCATTACAAACACTAAAATGAGCTCATAGGACTCAATTGCGGAATCCTTCGCAAAATTAAATGCAGTAGCATCTGACCATATAAAATATCCTGCGATAAGGGCAACAAAGAATACATATATATAGACAAAATAATGTGTTAAATTACCTGTCATATAACGATTCGTAAGCTTTGCAGAACTGTTTTCACCAAACTCAATCAAACGATTGTAATACATATTAAACGTATATCTTTGCGGGAATATCCGATACAAAGGCTTCCAGCTTTTTAACGTTTTAAATAAGATGATCCCTATAATAATGACACCAAGAGTCATTAACAATTCAGCATTAATGCCATGCCAAGCATGAATATGTGGTGTTAATTCATTAGTTGATGGGAATGTTGGATAAATACTTGCCATAGCAGGCTCTAAAATATAATGCCCTAGTACATTTGGGAAGAAGAATATCCCAACTACAAAGACACACAGAATAATTGGCGATAGTAGCATGCCTAACGGAGCTTCATGCGGTTTTTTATCCAACTTATCAAGCTGTAGTTTTCCGAAAAACGTTCGACTGATTAAAATCATACAGTAGACAAATGTAAAGATACTTGCCACCCATGCCACTATTGGAAATAACAGTCCCAAATCAGAAATTGAAAATGCCTCTACATCGCGAATAGCTAGTGCCGCGGTGAAAAACATTTCTTTACTTAAGAAACCATTAAATGGAGGTAATCCTGCCATAGAAAATCCGCCAATGACTGCAATTGTGAAAGTTACCGGCATTAAGGCCATTAACCCTCCAAGACGGCGAATATCACGTGTGCCCGCCTCATGATCGACAATACCGACCATCATGAATAGTGCACCTTTAAATGTGGAGTGATTAATGAGATGAAACAACGCTGCAAAACTTGCCTGCGTGTAAAGAACAGTATCTGCAGCATAGCCATAATAATGACCAACGGATCCTAGTCCAAATAAACTCATTATTAAACCGAGCTGGCTAACCGTTGAAAAGGCCAGTAACGCCTTTAAATCTGTTTGCCGCACCGCATTAAATGAGCCCCAGAACAACGTTACAAGGCCAATCACACTGACTAGCCAGAACCAAACCGCCTCTCCTCCAAATACTGGAGAAAAACGCGCAACTAAATAGATCCCGGCCTTTACCATTGTTGCCGAGTGTAAGTAAGCACTGACAGGTGTTGGCGCCTCCATCGCATCTGGCAACCAAATATGGAAAGGAAACTGTGCAGATTTAGTAAATGCACCGATTAGTATAAGGATTAACGCTGGGATAAACAGTGTATGATCGCTTATAACCCCTACATTGGCTACGATTTCACGTATGCTAAATGTACCTGATGCTACATAAAGCATTAAAAAGCCTGCAAGCATTGAAAGGCCACCGAAAACGGTAATTGTCATGGCTTTTCTTGCACCAGCACGAGATGCTTTTCGATGATGCCAAAATGCAATTAACAGGAATGAAGATACACTTGTTAGCTCCCAAAATGTGTATAATACCATTAAATTATCTGAAAAGACGACGCCAAGCATAGCGCCCATGAATAGTAATAAATAGCAGTAAAAATGGTGAAGTGATTCTTTCGTTGATAAATAAAATATAGAATATAAAATGACTAAACTACCTACACCCGTAATCAGCAAACCAAAAATCATACTGAGTCCGTCGAGGTATGTTGTGAAATTTATATTAAAAGAGGGAATCCACTCATATGTATGAATAAACGTTTTACCCTCGGCAATTTGAGGAATGTAGCGCGCGAGTAAAAGAAACAGGATGAATGGAACGGATAAAACAAACCAGCCAAGATGTGCAACACGCCTTAGTCGCCTATAAAGTAGTGGAATAAGCGCAGCACAAACAAATGGCAAAAGTATCGCAATGAGAACTGTAACCAAGTGAAAACCTCCTACTATCAATTTCGTTCAGCAACTGTTTACTATAGTGCGAAAAACTGTGATAACCGATAATAAAGTATTCCCAAATATACTGAAGTTACTACTGTTTATACTTTATATCGCACACAAAAAATCTATAGCAATTGCTGGAGACTCTAACTTTAATCAGCAGACGTTTACACTGAAAAATAGTAAAGCCTTTTTGCCTATCACCAGGCAGATATTGAATAAATAAAGCTAACTAACATATCAGAAATTTTCTTGAAATTTGATTTTTTATCACGTAACAAACTGGAATTGGAAAGTAAGTGGTATGTGTTGAAGTAATAAATATTATAAATAAAGACAATTTTTGTTCATTCAACATTCAGCACATATTTTATGCAGGAAGAAGTTTTTAATGGTAGCACTGCATAAAACCTGGGGAACCTTTTCGGCTATTTAGCTTCATATCCTAGGAAGCCTGAATAACCAATATCGCCTTAACCATTTAGAGAATGGCCTGACTTTTAAATGAGATAATATGTACACACACATTGGCGTACCAAGTCACTTGACTATCTATTTAACTAACTGCATAATAGTGTGGCATATAGAAGCAATCGGTTTAAATGCACGAAATGCATAAATCAAATAACTGTAAAGTATAAAGATAACCCAGTTTTCTCAAGGCTTTCCCGATATATTGTCATTAACTTTTATACGTCTTTTAGTATACAATATAAATGAGCATAATGCACTGTATCAGCATCGATTTTAGCTGTTTTAGGATATTTTTTTCAAAATCGACAGTAGAATTAACAAAATAACAACAAGATACGAGGTGTTAATTTTTATGAAGCATGTAAAAGGGCGTTTAGACGAAAGTATATTAGTTTGTGTTTACTATGGGCTTAACGGCGAGCGATTAATACAACGTGGTCATAAAATGGCTACAATGCTAGACTGTCCACTCTATATCCTTTCGGTCGATTCGCAACCCCTTGATGCATTTGATGCAGAGAAATCTAGCTACATTGAGCAATGGAAAAAGTTATCTGATGAGCTTGAAGTTGAAGAGTTCATATTACAAGATAATGAAAAGCGTCCTATACAAAAGGTTATTGCAGAAGTGGCAAAAAATTACGGAATTTCACAAATTATCGTAGGTCAAAGCGCACAAAGTCGCTGGGAAGAGATTACAAAAGGTTCCTTCCTAAATGTTTTATTAAAAGAGGTTCCTTTTGTTGATTTTCACATCGTTGCTGTCCAACGTCCAACTGACGATGATGCAAACGATACATATGAGAAAGGTGTACGTGCTTATTTAATCCAAGAACATGAAGACTTTAAAGTAGCATTTACTTGTCCTAAATATGTATCCATTGAAGGGATATTCTTCAAAGAGATTGGTACTGACTTTGATAATGGTATTTTTAAATTCACTTACAATGATAAAATGCATGAAGTTCACATATCAGAAGGCTATATACTAGATAAGGGAAAACTTCCATCTGAATTTTTATCACCATTACGTCAATAATAAAAACGCGTTCCTCTAATATGAGAACGCGTTTTAGCTTATCTATAAAATAATGAATATAAATTAAAGTGTAGCATTAATCAAAAGTTGATTTTCACTCCGAGTTGGCGCTTTCCGCGGGCTTGGCTTCAACTTCTTTCAGCGGGTGTCCAAACATTTGTACCTGTCGCTACGCTTTCGGTACAAAAGACATTTGCTGAAAGAAGTTAAAGCCTCCGGCGGATGTCACGGAATCGGAAAGGAGTTCTTTGTGCAAGCACAAAGCCGATTCCGGACGCAATTATGCCGAGGCATAATTGATCAATCTCCTCGTCACTACGTTCCTGCGGGGCTTTCAGCGCAAGCTCATCCCGCAGGAGTCGCCACTCTCCGTGAAAAATCAACAGTTCCTCATCATTATTGTATGAATAGCAAGCTGAACCAAAATAGTACAATAACTTTGATTAAAACACCAAAAACATCCAATCTAAATCCTCACCTTGGAGGAAAACAGACTGTTTCGATGCTCCTCTCAAAAAATCACCATACAGCTTTATGCAATGCAATTAGGAGTAGCGTTTTTATTTTTCATTCTTACCTGAGCGTTACGCCACTGAAGCAGGTTTATCTTTAGGTAGGAAAAATGCTACTAGTAATAATAAAGGTAGTAAAGATACGACCATCATCGTAAAATCAATACCCTTATGATCCATCAATACACCAATGACCATCGCACCTATTGCACCCATTCCGAAAGCAAAGCCGGTTGTTAAACCAGCCATTGTACCAATTTTTGTCGGAACAAGCTCCTGCGCGTAAACAACTGTTACCGAGAAGCTGATCATAATGAGTGTACCGATAATCACTAAAAATATGATAGCTACCCATAATGGTACATAAGGTAACGCTAAACAAAATGGCATCGGAACAACAACGGACAGTAAAATAACGTTTTTTCTACCAATTCGATCTGATAATGACCCTCCGAAAAATGTACCGACGACGCCAAATGCCATAAAAGTGAAAATTAAAATTTGGCCAAGCTGAAGACTAACCCCATAATGATTCATTAAATAAAACACATAAAAGCTTGTAATATTAGTTGTATAAAATGATCTCGCAAAAATAATAGTAAATAGTAACGTCAACGCAATGCCTACTTGTTTCTTTGTTAATGGGGGCAAATTAGAAACTAATACTCGTTTTTTCTTTGCCAGACGTTCTTGCTCCAACTGCTTTTTATACCACGTTGCAATTTTACTTAATAGTAGAATACCTATTGCTGCCACTACTAAGACAATTGCTGCACCACGTTGTCCAAAGATAGCGAAAATATAAGCACTAATTAATGGTGCAAGTGCTTGCCCGGAGTTACCTCCGACTTGGTAAATCGATTGAGCAAGCCCTCTTTTTGAGCCTGCTGCCATAAAGGAAACACGTGAACCCTCAGGATGAAAAATAGCAGAGCCAAATCCTAAAAATAATACTGCAATAATTATTATCCAATATTGTGATGTGAACGCTATTATGGCTATGCCAATAAATGAACTAATCATACCAATTGGTAAAGCATAAGGCATCGGCTTTTTATCGCTAACAAAACCTACAACCGGTTGCAAGGCAGAGGCAAACATATTTAATGCGAACGAAATCAGACCTATTTGTGTGAAAGTTAGCCCTAAATCACTCTTCAATATTGGGAACATCGCCGGAATAACAGCTTGCATCGTATCATTGATAAGATGAGCAACAGCTATTGCAATCATAATGGGATAGACCGGATTATTTAAATTTTCTATTTTCTTATTCATGTCGCCACCTACACTTTCCAATTTTATTCAATCTCCATTTATAAGAGATCGTCGCATACTATTAACCTTTTTGCACAAGCTATTTATTGAAATAGCAGTTTTAAGGGAGTTGATTTATGTATGAATATAGACGAATTTTTTAAAGCTGATTTTTGGGAAATGATACTTAGGTCCACCCTTTCCTTCTTTGCATTACTCATCGTAACCCGACTACTAGGAAAAAAACAGCTTGGACAACTTACATTCTTCCACTATACAACGGGTATCACATTTGGTTCCATTGCATCAGAAATAGCAGCACAGGCTGAGACACCTTTTTTAGATGGACTCATTGCCCTCATTTGGTGGAGCGTTTTAACATATTTAATGACCATCATTACCATTAAATCTAAAAAAGCTCGTGTGATTGTTGATGACAAGCCAACAATCCTTATTCAAAATGGCATTATTTTAGAGTCTGCCTTAAAGAAGAATCGTTTGCATATGGATGAATTAGCGATGATGCTAAGGGAACAAGCCGTATTCTCTGTACAAGATGTACAATATGCGTTACTTGAAACTACGGGTAAACTAAGTGTGCTACCAAAGCCTGCTGAACAACCAGCTACAAAACAAGATGTAAAGGCCGATGTTACACCACCAACCTATATACCAACAGAAGTAGCTTCAGATGGGAAGGTTATTTATGAAAACTTAGTTGAACTTGAATTAACTGAAGATTGGCTTATGAAAAAGCTGAAAAAGCAAAATGTCCAATCTGTTGAAGATGTTTATTTTGCTCAGGTTCAAACAAATGGCTCCCTCTATATTAGCATGAAGGATAAAGCAAGACGATCAAGCTCTTAACAGCTTGTATCGTCTTGCTTTATCTATTTCTACAATATCTAATGATGTAACAATGCCGATTCGTTTTTGATGTATAAAGCTTTAAAGCGGCGTCCCCACTCCACTCCTTGCTTAAAAAAATTTTTTTTAATCACCCTAGTAACTATGCGAAAATAAAAAATCGCACTTAAGATAATAATTACCTTAAATACGCTTATAAACAAATATCATCAATAATATAAAACCTTATTATCTAATTTAAATAAAAAGCATCAACTCGATAAGAATCTATCAAGTTGATGCTCGTTTAAAAACAGTACTTATGTGTTTCAACAGACATGGAGTTCTTACTGTAACCATGTGGCTAAGTACACTATAGTTTTCTATTGGCAGGGCATAATTGCGTCCGGAATCGTCTGAAAGAAGTTATATTTTCGTCATCGATGCGTTTTTCTTCATCGTCAAAATCCCTATACTCATACAAATTAACGTGATAACTAATGTAATAGATAGGCTCCACCAATAATCCGGCATCTCCATCGTGCCCCTCATTAATTGAACGCCATATACCGGTAATTTCCACGGTGATATTGTCCAAAACGCCCCAACTAAAGCGTCTAATATTTGCCCAATAAATATAAAAGCAAATGCACATGCTGTTGCTACCACTGTTTTAAAAGTCGCACTCATCATTAATGTCACTGCTATCACAAAGAGCAGCCAAGAAAAATACGTGAAAAAACTTGCCATAAGTGATCCTATCTCAAATGTCCCATAAAGCACGACCGTATAGTATACGCTCGCAGCAAAACCAGCTAAAATGCTAATAAAGCTAATTGTACTCATGACGATAAATTTACTCATAAAATAAGCGCCGAACGATATAGGACGGACATACAATAAAGTAGCCATTCCACTTGCTCTTTCTTTACTAATAGTTCCTACAAAAGAAGCTATTAATACGAGTAAACCTATCGTTTGAAATTGCCCAATGGAAGCTTGTAATAGGTCAACTGGCATTAATTCCGGCATCAACATTTCAAAGCCTTCTGGTACGTTACCAACAGCATTTAAAATATCCATCATGTAATAGTTTGTTAGTGGGTCACTCATACCGAGCAATGCAAATACAAGAGGTATCCATAAAAACTTCCAGCTTCGCCAAGCTTCTCTAAATTCCTTTTGCAGAAGTACAGTAAATCCTCTCATATTTTTCTCGCCACCTTCATGAAAATCTCTTCAAGTGATGCTGTTTGTCGCTCCACTTTTCGTATTTTATAAGGACTACTACTTAAATATTGAAGCAGCTCTTGCATACTCGGCTTCGCATCAATAATTTCTATATAAACATTACTGCCCTTTGCTTTCCCAATAAGTTCAGATTGACTGGCAAAAAGTTTTGCCTCTTTTTCAGTGCTAAATTCTACAACATAATTTGGTTCATCGAAACGTTGTCGAACTTCACGTAATGTCCCCTGTTCTACTAGCTTCCCATCACGTAAAAACAATAATTGATCTGTCATCTCTTCGGCATCATTTAAAATATGCGTCGAATATAAAATAGTTGTTTCTTGTTGTAAGCCCTTTAACAAATCAAGAACTTCCCTACGACCTACCGGATCTAATGCAGACACAGGTTCATCCAATAACAGTAATTTAGGCTTATGCACAATTGCCTGGGAAATTCCAAGCCGTTGCTTCATGCCACCAGAAAATGTAGCAATCTTCTTATTTAAAGCATTACCTAGTCCTACAAACTCAAGTGTTTTTTGTGCTTCTAATGTTGCTTTTTTTGCAGGCACACCATTTAACTTTGCAGCCATTTCAGTAAACTCTAACGCACTTAACCAAGGATGGAATTGCGGATATTGCGGCAAGAAACCAATATTAGCTCTTACATTACCATCCAGCATTTTCACACTTCCAGAGGTTGGTTTTAATAAACCTGTTAGCATCGATAATGTCGTTGTCTTACCCGCGCCATTAGGTCCAATTAAAGCTGTCGATGTATTTTTTTCTAATGTGAACTCGATTCCGTCCACAACTACTCTCTCTGCAAATTGCTTTGTAAGTCCTGTTACCTGGAATAATATCGTCATGATTGTTTTCTCCCCACTACAAAGTACGCAATCGACCCAATAATATTTGTAAAAATAATAAGAAACACCCATAAAACTTTAGGACCATTTGTTGCATGGATTTTACGCAAATCAACTAGAGCTACAATCATTAAAATAAATTGGACCACAATTAGTGGTGCTATGATTGCCCATGGAACTTTCGCCAACTCCTCCATCATACAGATCACCTCATCTTTGTTATACTATTACTATAACAAAAACTGTTCTAATATGTATAGCACAATTTAATATATTGAGAATGAGCCGCGTTGCTCGCTCCAATCAATCTATCGCATGACATACGCTTTAACAAAATGTCACCCAACTTTAAAATTTTATCGATCAACTTTCACGTTTTATCGCCCAACTTTTTAATTTTATCGATCAACTTTCACGCTTTATCGCCCAACTTTTAATGTTTATCGACATCTACCTTTCAAAAAGAATTAAAAAAGAAGATGTACCAAAGTTGAAAAAACCTTTTCGGTACATCTTCTCATTTATTTATATAACTTCTGCAAAGCATCTGCCATTTTCGGACGAATTGTTACTTGTGGACGCGCTTTCTTTACAGCTGTTTCCGCTTCCTCTAGAGAATCGGTCATGCCAAGCTCCATTAATACAGCAGTGGCAGCCACTCCTGCGCGACCTCCCCCGCTTCCGCAATGGAAGTACACTTTCTGCCCATTCTTATAGGCAGAAACAATTTCTTTCGCAACTTTTTGAATAGATGGCGCTACTTCTATGTCCTCATCAGCAATTGGCATATGCTTGTACACATATGAAGCCGCTTCCTGCTCCTCATTAGATAAGCCATTTACGCGCACATCAATCACGATATCCACCGTTTCTTGTTCAAAAGCTACATCTGCATCTTTCGCACCGCCAAAGAATAATCGATCCTTCACTAATACATCGTAATTTTTCTCCATTGTATGCACACTCCAAACGACTATTTAAGTAAATGCTTAATATCATCATAGTATGGAAGAGCTGTTAATGCCCCTGCTTTAGTGGCAGCCAAAGCACCAAGCTTATTGCCAAAGCTTGCACAACGCACAAGTTCTTCCTCTGTTGTAGGTAAACCATTGTAATGAACATCGCGTAATACTCCAGCCATAAATGCATCTCCAGCACCTGTAGTATCTACTGGCACAACCTTTTCTGTCGGTACATGGATAACTTCACCATTTAATACTGCATAAGTGCCATTTTCCCCTACTGTTACTAAAATAACAGGCACTAAATAACTGTTTAATTGCTCAATTCCCTCTTCCAAACTAGTTGTTTCTGTCAGGAAAAATAATTCTTCATCAGTAACCTTTAATATATCTACTTGCTCAAAAAATAACGTGATCGTTTCACGGCAAACTTGCTCACTACTCCAACGTAGAGGGCGAATATTCGCATCCATTGCGATAATGGCGCCTTTTTCCTTTGCCATCTCTACAGCAGCACGTGTTGTATCAAGGGCTGTAGGATGGAACATTGTCCCCGAACATACTGTTAAAGCAGATGCATGTTTAAAAGCTGCTTCGTTTAACTGTGTTGCTTCTACTTGTAAATCTGGCGTCTCATCGACATAATCTTTAAAAATTCGCTCACATGCTTCTGTTAAATGTACATAGACACCACTAACACGCTTCGCAGGGTCAAATACAGCATAATCCAGGTTTACCCCTTCTTGTGCAAGACCATCTCGAACGAATTGAGAGCCCTCGTCGTCTCCAGTAATCGTAATTAATGCAGATGGAGCGCCGATACGGCTAATTCCCGCAGCAACATTTACCGTCGCACCACCCATATATTTAGTAAATGATGTATTTGTTACATCATCAGCGATATAGTCAATAAAAGCATCTCCATAAACTAAAATATAATCCTTATCTTCCTTTGTCATGGTTGTCCTCCCGAAACTCTAGTCATTATAGATTAACACGAAATCAGATATCGTATAAAGTTTTAAACTTTCGGAAAAATAATCAAATACAGCTTGGCATAATTGTAGCTGTCGCTTTGCTTTCGCTACAGAAAACACTTGCCGCTGTCGCGCAGATAAACAATGCGTCCGGAATCGACATTGTGCTTAGGCCTGCACAATGTCGGTCATTTCGGTAATGCCACAGGACGTGGCGCTCTTTTACTGAGTTCCTCTATTTCATCAGGGGTTTGGACACCCGATGAAAGAAGGTAAAAATGCCGTCAGAATATCACCATTAATTCAAAAACTTGAGTCAGCCTTTATCTTTGTTATACTTGCGTATAGAAAGGTAGGGATTTTGACAATGAGTATTACAATTCGACAAGCGCAACCACAGGATGCCCATGTCGTTATACCACTAATTATTGATGCGATTGGTGAAATTGCCAACCGTTTAACAGGAGAACAGACAGCTGAAGCAGTCGAACAAGAACTTACTGTACTATTCAAGCGTGAGGATAATCGACATTCCTATTTAAATACTTTTGTTGCTGTTGAGAATGAGCAAGTACTAGGAATTCTTGTTTACTATAATGGTGTCGAAGCCATTCACATGGATGCGAATCTCGTAAAATGGCTTGAAGAAAAAAATGCGCCATCTGTAATCATCGATAAAGAAGCGCATGAAGATGAATATTATATTGATACTGTTTGTGTAGCACCAGAAGCTCGTGGTAAAGGAATTGGAACATTATTATTACAATTCGCCTTAGAGGAAACACAAAAACGAGGTTATACAAAATTATCATTAAATGTTGAAACAGAAAAAGAGGACGCTCGTCGCCTTTATGAACGTATGGGCTTTGTTATTACAGAGCCGTGGTCTATCATTGATGAACCATTTCATCATATGGTGAAACAATTTTAGGAAGTGAAATAAAAAACATGAAAACGAATTTAATATATCCCCTTTTGATTGTCATTGCTTCTAGTAGCTACGGAATACTATCGACAATTGTCAAAGTAGCTATGCAGCATGGCTTTACAACAGGAGAGGCAGTATCAAGTCAATATATTATTGGCTTTATGCTTGTTGCAACTATTTTTATAGTGACACAAAGGCAATTACCGAAGCTTTCTAAAAAAGGGCTGCTTATTTTAGTGTGTGCCGGGATATTTACCGGTACTACAGGGATTGTATACGGAGAATCATTAAAGTATCTACCAGCCTCTCTTGCAGTAGTAATGCTCTTCCAATTCACGTGGATAGGCTTATTATTAGATTGCGCACTTCATAAACGCCTACCAAGCCGAACTGAAGTGATTTCAATTATTGTATTATTCGCTGGAACTATTTTAGCTGCTGGTGTACTAAATGTAGATTTAAGCGGCATTGCTATTCAAGGCTGGCTACTAGGTTTTGCTGCTGCCTTTACTTTTGCTTGCTTTATCCAATTTAACTCTCGTCATGTGGAAGGTATTACAACTACATCACGCGTGCTGATAGTTTCCTTTGTCGCCCTTATCATCATTAGTATTTTCCTAAACCCTGAAGTTCTTTGGAACGGTAAATTATTTGCCGGTGGTTTATGGAAATTCGGACTAGCATTAGGACTCTTCGGTATTATTTTGCCGATTTATTTATTCTCTATAGCTGTTCCAAAGGTGGGAGGAGCTCTTGCCTCTATTTTAAGCGCTATGGAGTTACCCGTGGCTGTAACTGTTTCAGTTATTGTTTTACATGAACCTTTAACTCTTTTACAAATAGCGGGTATTATTTTGGTTATTCTAGGTATGATGCTACCGACAATAATTTCGCAGCGACGAAAAAAGGATAAATCTTTAGAGCCTAATAGTAAGTAAATTTTAATCTAAATTAGAAAGGGAGATGTATCATATTTTTTGATACATCTCCCTTTTTTCCGTATTAACTTTTATAACCCAAGCGCTGATACATTAACGCCGTAAATTGTGGTCTGAAATTACCGTTTTCAATCAACTAGTGCAATGTTATATTCACCCTTAATCTAAAGTTGATAACAGAGTCTTGCAGCCTTTACTCCTTCTATCGTTCAATCAGAAAATAATTCACATATGAATATTTCTCCACCTTAAATAAATACATAGTTTAATATCAGGTAAAGGAGGTGAAAACATGAGGAATATACAATATCTCCCATATAAGAAGTATAGCTTATAGGGAATTAGAATAAAGATAAATAAATTATTTCCCCAGCATATTAAACTTAAATTTATTATACGAGGAGAGAATGATATGAACAACTTTAAATTAAAGATGGCCAGTTTTCTTTGTATAGGTTTTATTTTTCTAGGGGTAGATAAGGAAGTAGATGCTGCTAGTTGGAATCCAGAAGATCTTGATCAATTGGATAGTGATATAATGCCTGATGAAGTTAAAGAAGTATTAAAACTTGAAAACCAACCTGAATTAGATGAAGTATCTAAAGAAGATTACCCACAATATAACCCTAATTTAATTTCTTCCGATACGAATATTGACTCACGTGCTGCTATGGTATATCCAGGTGCTTCTACTTCTGATTCTAAATCATCTTCTAACTTTGGGGGAAAAGGACAAAATGCAATATATGGCAAAGTGGATAATAGTGGAACATTGTCAAGTCTAGCTTATTATAGTTTTAGTGGATGGGGGTATACAGGGTACTCTGGTGGAGGAACAATTTCAAGTATGAAATCTAAAGTTACTGTGAGTGCTACAGGAGTAATACCTAACATTTCTACAAACGGTAGTGCTTGGTCTCTTTTAAAGGGTACAAAAACAATCGCTACTGCAGGAAAAATAGCTGGTGAGAAATATGCGCAAGCGAATTTTTCAAATGTAAAAATCCAAAATATCTCGACTCTTTACACTATTTTTGAAAATCAATCATATTTAAATATATCCGGTGTTGGAAGTGAGACTTGGTATGAAGATATTTGGTTTTGGTTTTAAAAAATATAGAAGCTTAAAGAGGCTGGGATAAAACCTGTCAAAAACGCGAGAAATCAATTTTAAAAACGTTGATTTCTCGCGCTTTTAATTTTTTAATTTTGCTTTGAAAATATCCTTTTGTCCCAGCCTCTTTGTGTATATTTAGAAAGGAAGTAACTAAATGACTAAATACAAAGTTTTTATTGGAATATTTTCTATAATCAGCTTAATTTTCATTATATTTTTTTTAATATCAAATAATTTTTTCTCTCAAGAAAAATTTTCAGAAGAAAAAAATAAAATATCCTTAGATAAGGAATGGACTAAACATACCTCTTCTAAAATATTATCGGCTAAGAAAGATGGATTTTTTTATGATTTTTTTATAGATAATAAAAGAGAATCTGATACTGATGAAACACTTCGTTATGCAGAAGTTTATTTGCTATTAAATAAAGATATCCCAACTTCTACTTATGATTATCTAAAACAATTAAATTTAGAATCGAATTTAATAAATAGTCTGAAGAAAAACTATTTATTAAATAATACTAAAATCGTTAATGTAAAAAGTATTTTAGAAATTATAAATGATACTAATAAAAATGATTTGGAAAAAATATCAAATCTCTTTTTTATTCTTAAATATAGCCATATTAATGAAGATGTTAAAATCGTCGTAAATGAATATTTAAGAACCATTGACCTTTCAATTTTAGAAATTACAGAGAGGCAATTAGGAAACATTTATGAATACTGTTTTTTAACCTCAAAAGTTAACTTTGAATCTTCTTTAAAAGTAGAGGATTTTTTTAACATTTTAGCTAAAGAGCTGGAGGTTAAAGAAAAAAGTTTGACGGATATTTTCTATTTACAAGGAATTGTAAAGTCTTTAGAAGGCGATATTCCTAATAAATTTTTAGAAAAAATAAGTTATTTTTTGAATGATTATGTCAATAATAATCCTCTTAGTATTGTTGATTTGTATATTATTTCTACCATTATTGACACATTAGAAATAAAAAGCAACAAATTATATTCGGCATTATATCAAATGCTTGAGAAAAATGTGAGGAATTTTTCAACTGAAAACGGTGGTTTAACTGCAAAAAGAACAATAAAACCTAGTATTACATCTGACTTATTAGCAAGAGTTAACCTTAGTATGTTAGATAAAAAATCTAATCCACTTAACCTAGAAAATTACCTTCTTATAGGTGACTATCAGAATTGGCGAATAAAAATGATAACTTTTATGAATTTTGAAGGTGCATTAAAATATCAGAATGAAATAAAAGAAGATATTTTATCTTTTAACAAAATACTTAGAGCCACTAACATACAAAAAATTGATAATGTTTCTAAACTGATAGAAAATATTTATTATATAACAGAGTTTTATAAATTTTTAAATTTAAAATTCGAAAAAGAAAATTCCCAATATTATACTGAGATTGTTAGTGAGTTATTTAAAGAATTTGGCATATTAAATTCTACTGAACAACGCTATCTAATAAATTCTATGATGAATTTGAATTATGAATTTGATAAAGATTTAGTTCATCAAGAAATCTTAAATTATTATAATGAAAAACAAGGTATTTTTATTAGAGATGAAAGGAATGATATACTTCTTAATTATGATTATTGTTTTATCTTGAATATACTGAATACTAGCGAAGATTTATTTTATAGTGAGATATTATTAAAATTTATAAATAATTCTGGAGGATTTAATACAGTCATGGAAGATAACAACTCTACTTCTTTAATTGCTACTTATTATGGATTGTTATATTATTATGAAGATTTGAACTCATAATAGCCAAAAAGTGAGCAATGCACTCACTTTTTTTGTTTTAAAATAGCCTTATTGAGTAAGAAAACAAAAAAACGAATAAATAAAATATATATAAACGATTCAACAAAACTTGTAAATAAAATAAATACATATCGACCAAAAATTTCAAGTTCAAGTTTATTTGTTAAATAATTTTGTATTGACCAATCAAAGAATAAATTTTTATAACTAATAAATAAAAATAGCCCTAATAATATAATCCAATATATTGTAGACATTTCAAAACGAGTTCCTTTTTTTAGCATAATACATCTCGCCTCTTTTATTCTGAATAGTTGTAATTCTATCATAAACTTCCTATGTAATATTAGGCTCAACGCTAAAATCTGTTCTTGATTGAAAACGAGTACAAAAAAGCACCTGTACCCGCTATAGTTGAAAGTACCAACAACAAGAGAGCTATACAGATGCACTCTCATTCTATCAAGGATTTATGTGATTCGATGATTTTGCCATTTGCAAGGGGCATACGTACAATACCGATTTACACTGCTGAGGATTGAATACGACTCTTAGTCAAGCACATGTTTTGGTGAAGTACCATATATAATATAGAGAGTTTCACAATAGATTAATATTTCCTATATCTTTCAAACTCTATAATTTAGCCTTTCCACTTCATCTTTTAATTGATCTAATAGATCCATTTCATCTAAAGCTATTAATAATTTAAAACCTTTATTGAACCAAAAAACTGTTTTATTTTCCTTTTTAATTTGATTTAAACAAATTCCTTTCCTGATATAACAAACTGAAATATTTAAATATTCCTTGTAAAGTTTACATAATGATATTGCATTTTCTATATAAATTAATGCTTCTTTATATTCTCTGTTTTTTATCAAAATTACAGAGAAGTTTAATAAGCAATTTATTTTTATTTTTTCTATTCCTTTAAAGTTTTTGTATTTATCTATACCTCTAAATAAATATTTAATGATTTCCCGACCAGCTTGATGTGGGAAGAAAAATAACATTGAATTCAATAAATAGATATCCGAAATATATAAATGATTTCTTTTACTTAAATGAGCCCATATATTACTAACTCCCTTTCGAGCTTTTTCCATATTATTTGTTTTCATAAGTATCATTAGAGAGGTGCATATTTCCTCAATAGCTTCCATTAGGAAATCATCTGCTTTTTCGGAATATTTCCCAATATCATTCAGTAAATTTTTTACTGCTTTTCTATCATTATATGAAAGACTGTAAAATTTCTGTATTATGTTGTTACGTTTAGTAATTCTAAAGTTATTATTTATATACAAAAGCTCCTCTAAGGACATTTCTAATCTATTTAGAATTGCAATTAATGATGACCCACCAATTTCTAAATTTAAATTCTCGAATTTAGAAAGATTGCCTTGAGTTAGTATTCCATTAGAAATATAGGTCTGGGTTAATCCTTTATTTTCTCGAATCAATTTTATTGTTTTACCAAGATTAATATTCACAAAAGGACACCTCCGTTTATATAAAATATTCACGTCTGTTGATTAACTTTATTTCACCGGAAGAAGTGAATGAGATTTTAGCGGATGTTGGGTTTGTAGATGTTGCACGTAAATGTGATGTTTCCACACTTATTTCCTACTTGGTTGGTGCTGCGATTTTGAATGGAAAAGTATGCGTCACGCCGCTGATATAGCACCTAGTCATGGATTAAAAGATGTAGATTATTCTACATTGTCCAAACGTTTAAAAGTACTTGATTTTCAAATTCTAAAGCAGATTTTCTCAACGATTGTCAGTCGATTAAATCGTTCTGCTAAACGCTCCCTTTCTTTGAAAAAAGAACTGCTCGCGATTGATTCGACAACGATTACGGTAGGCAAAAACCGTTTACCTTTTACAGCCCATGATAATTTTCCTCTTTCACGGACTTCTAATATATTTCCATTTTCATCATAGGCAACACCACTAATCAAATAAATTCCCGATGCTGGTGTACTACTTAAAACTAAATCCATTTCTTCTTGTGTGAGCCCAACTGCTTTCAATTCATCAACATTCACAGTTACATTTAAAAAGTCATTTTTATTGATTAGTTGATCTTTTTCATTTGTTTGAGCCGATTGTTCTGACGCTTTTGCTAAATCTGGTGTTAAAGCTAAAGAAGAAAATAAAACTGTGCCTGCTAAAATCCCATGAAACGATTTTTTAATCATTATAAAAACCCCTTCCTCTGAAATGTTTAGACACACATATATTAAATTTTATAGATGTCCTTGTTTCAAATCCTAGCATCAATTTCAAAATCATCAAAATCAATTTTTGTTCACTTTCGCGAAAATATTGATAATACTAAATATTCACTCGATTAAAACTCTCTGTTATTTTAAAGAGTTTCCGATAATTAGTTGATCTTTTTCTTTCGTTTAATCCGCTTGTTCCGATGCTTTTGCTAAATCTGACGTTAAGGCTAAAGAAGCTGAATTTAAAATTGTAGCATGCATTTCAAAACTCCAAAATCAATCTTTGTTCACTTTTGAACATATTTTGATAATCTATTCTCAAAGTCCCCAAAACCAAGACTACAAGCTACTTTAAAGCGTTTTCGACTCTAGATCACTTATACCTCACTTCGGTATAAGTGCGTCCGGAATCGGCTTTGTGCCTGCGTGGTTTATGGAAATTCGGACTAGCATTGGGATTCTTCGGTGTTATTTTCCCGATTTATTTATGCTCTATAGCTGTTCCAAAGGTGGGAGGGGCTCTTGCCTCTATTTTAAACGCTATGGAGTTAACCGTGGCTGTAACCGTTTCAGTTATTGTTTTACATGAGCCTTTAACGTTTTTACAAATAGCGGGTATTATTTTGGTTATTCTAGGTATGATGCTACCGACAATAATTTCGCAGCGACGAAAAAAGGATAAATCTTTAGAGCCTATCAATAAGTAAATGCTCTAACCTAAATTGGAAAGGGAGATGTATCATAGTTTTTGATACATCTCCCTTATTTCTGTATTAACTATAAAATAAGCGCTCTATATTAATTATTCTATCTGACCATTCAGCTACTTCCTTATCATGCGTTACACAAATAATAGTTTTCCCTGAAGCTTTTAAATGCTTAAATAAATTCAAAATAACTTCTTTATTTAAATCATCAAGATTTCCTGTTGGTTCATCTGCTAATATTATTTCGCAAGGTTTTAGCATTACTCTGGCTATAGCAATCCTCTGTTGTTCACCACCACTTAACTGATAAACTTTCTTTTCTAAATATGTGGCATCCAAGCCGACTTTTTCTAAATTATTTATCATTATTTCATTACTAAAATTGTTACTATACGCCTGTGAAATTAGTAAGTTATCTTTAACTGTTTCATTATTCATTAACACATAATTTTGAAATATATATCCGAATTTATGCCTTCGCAAATACATAGTAACTTTACGATTTGGATTTAAATGACCATCAATAGAAACAGTACCTTTTTCAGGTTTATCTAATAGGCCAATCATATTTAAAACAGTCGTTTTACCTGCACCACTTTCACCCATAATAGATACAAATTCTCCTTTATTAATGCTCAATGAAAAATTTGTAAGTATAGTTTTTCCCGAAAAACTTTTACTTATATTTTTGAGTTCAATCATTAAATACTCAATCCCCTTTTACTACTTTGTTTGTATTTTTCTCATTCAAAAATTTTATAAATATATTAAAAAATAGAAGCTCTAAAAATAAAGTTCCTAAAAGCAGTAATATAACATTAGTACTTTTGAAGAAATACAACACCAATACAGCTGCAAAAATATTAGAGAGACTAGTTATAAGAATAATAGTTTTATTTCGTTTCCAATAAGAATAACCAAATAAATATTTAAGGGTTAATTGATAAAGATATGCATTATAGTAAGACCAAATATATGCAATATAAAGTATAAATGAAAATATAATAACAATAGTTAAACCAATTAGTTGTTGAAACAATTCCCACTTTAGTTCAATTATTTCATCATTTGCTTCGTCATAAACAGATACTACGCTATATATTTCTTTAGCGTTTGCTTCTTCTAACGATGAAGAAATATTTTCATAGGCATCTCCATTTGAATTATCTAAGAAAAATAATGAATGTGTTGCATACGCACCTATGGTAGAAGTATCTAAGCTATCAGTATATAAAATAGCGACAGGGTCTATAACTCTATTTTTTTGGTTTCCTCTATAATTACTATATGTAAAATATTCTTGTCCTTTTTTTGTATAGATTATATTAATTTTTAAATCGTCTATTTTCTTTTCAAGTAATGGTTGAGCGAGTTCTTTATTATACATATTGAAAATTTCAACGCTTTGGAAATAAAACCAATCTCGATACGAATTCACAATATGCTCTTCGATAACATTTAAATGTTCAGGCACTAATACATTCAAGGTATTTTTATCCTCATTCAACTGCTTAATAATCGACACACCATTACTACTTTGAATCGGGTTGACTTTGAGATAATTTTCATCTATAACAATACGTCTTCCCTGAGGGGTATAAAGATCATTTGTATTTTTAATACCTAACATATAGCTATATATAGGTTTTCCATCTTTATAATTAATAACACTAAATTTTTCGGCTTCTATGAGAAAGGCCTGGTTATTTTTTTTGATTTTTTCATAAAACAGACTTAACCTATCGTTTAAATCTCTATCGAGTTTTAAATTATCCGAAATACTATTATTTAGCACACCTACTTCAATACGAAATACATTTTGGGTGTCATCCCAGTAATTTAAACTATTTAATTTATTGGTTAAATTATTATATTTCATAAAAGAAAAACAAATCATACTAAAAAGTACAATAGATACTAATGTCTTTAAAATAATAGACATACACTGAATCTTTCGAAATGGTAAAGCACCTTTAACACTATAACGATATTTATTAAATTTAAAAATTAATAATATACCTAGTAATGTAACAACTAGAAGAATCATTAAAATCAAAATATTCACTAGTATGGACAGTGGGAAAAAATCTTTTAAAAAGTACACGTGTTTAAAAATTACGGAAGATATAATTAATCCCATTGATACTAATGTGAATACAATGGACGAGAACCATAAAAAGGGACTGAAAAAAGAACATACAATTTTTGCTTTCGAATACCCCCACAGATAATATAATAGTAACGTTTTCTGTTTTTGAATTAAAAAATAAAATATCCCTATTATATAAATAACAAAAGAAAAAATAACAATCATTAATAAAGAAATATTTGCTAATGCTAAACTGCTTATCTTTCCTTGTTTAGTTTGTATGTTACCGTATGGTGAGAATTCTTTAGTAAAAGAATGGAGGATTTCTTTATCTACACTACTTAAATAAAATTCATTGTTTAATCCTATATTTTTTATTTGTTTAAAATCATATATATGAACTTTCCTATTAGATAGTGGAAAGTAAAAAATACCTGATTGGTCTTTTTCATCTTCTTTCAAGTAATTAGCGATAAAACGCTTTCCATCCGGAATTTCTCCTGATTTTAAATTTATATAAGAATCTTTTAAAACGTTCGTAGAGTAAATATTTAAAGAATTTTCGCTTATAAAATTATATTGAGAAATATTAATATTATTTTTCTTAGAAAATTCAACTAAATGTTCCGTAAATTCATTAACGTTGAAGTTTAATTTAGCATAACTATAATCAATCATAACAATTTGATTTCTTTTATATAAAAAATCAACTACTTTATTATTCGAAAATAGCGAAAAACTGAATAAATTTGATGTGATTATCACGATAGTTAAAAATAGATATATTATTTTTTTCATGAATATATCCTTTCGATAAACACAAAGTATAGGGATAATACCTACACTTTGTATTTGTTTAATATTTATCTAGTATTCCAATTTGCTGTATTACCCCAAAGTGAAGATTTAATCCACGCATATGCTAAGTTACCTGGTGCTTCCCATTCACTTTGACGTATGGTACGCCAATTACCTGCGGTTGCCATATGTTCTTTTGAAGGATGGTTGTACTCCGAGGAATGACGATCCAATCCCCAGATTACGTTCCATGTACCGCCTCCAGCTTTTACAGCTGCTCTAGCGTTATTATTATTTGTATCATCAATTAGGAAAGAACCAGTTTCTTCTTGGGCTATTAATGCATCCAAGTCAACACAGCCCCCATTTGTAGGTAATTCTTCTGCAGAAGCTCCTTTTGCTGATACACTTAAACATGTACAAACTGCTAATCCTGCTAAAATTCCACGAAACGATTTTTTAATCATTATAAAAACTCCTTTACTGAGATGATTAGAACATACATAAAAATAAATTTTATAGGTGTCCTTGTTTCAAATCGTAGCATCAATTTCAGAATAATTAAAATCAACATTTGTGCACTTTTAAGAAAATTTTGATAATTAGCTAAATTCCTACGAACAAAACTGTTTCTGCTAAAATCCCATGAAACGATCTTTAAATCATTATAAAAACTCCTTTACTGCAATATTTAGACATACATAAATTAAACTTTATAGATTTACTTGTTTTAATTTCTAACATGCATTTCAAAATCACCAAAATCAATCTTTGTTCACTTTTGAACATATTTTGATAATCTATTCTCACCGTCCCCAAAATCAAGACTACTCGCTACTTTAGACATTAGAAAAACGCCATTGCTCTCTAGTATTTCCTTAGCTATGCTGAATCCAATTATAATTTTTCAATTATTCTAACATTAATGTAAGGTCTCCGGATTATACTGCTATATGTAAGTTTTTCACTATTAGGGAGGGGGAAGATTATGCAGAAAACACGTATCTTTGGCTTTTTACTTGTGCTGATGGTTGTTGTATTAGCTGCTTGTAGTAGTGATAATAAGACTTCTACAAAAGACGCTACAGATAACAAAAAATCCGATTCTGAAAAGACCGATGTGGCAGCTACACCATCTGGAAAGCTTGTGATCTATACAGGACGCGATGAGGAAATGGTGCAAAAAGTAATCGATCAGTTTAATGAAAAGTACCCAGACATTGAAGTGGAATTTTTAACGATGGGTGCGCAGCAAATTTTAGAACGCCTACGTGGTGAAAAAGCTAATCCTCAGGCTGATTTTTGGTGGGGCGGTACGCAATCTGCATTAACTGTCGGCGCCAATGAAGATTTACTTCAAGCTTGGAAGCCTAGCTTTAACGACTCCATTGATGCGGCTTATAAAGATGCAGATGGTCGTTGGTTTGGTGAAATGTTACTACCAGAAGTTATTATGATTAACAGTGATGTATTAAAAAAAGAAACGGGACCACAGGATTGGGATGAGTTATTAGATCCAAAGTGGAAAGATAAAATTTTAATTCGAGGTGTATTAGCATCTGGGACGATGCGTACGATTTACTCATCTATGATTTTACGTCAAGGTGCAGATTCACCTGAGAAGGGCTACGATTGGCTATTAAAATTAGATGCCAACACGAAGGAATATACACAAGATCCAAATGCACTTTATTTAAAGATGACACGACAAGAAGGCAGCGTTTCTTTATGGAATTTGCAAGATATTTTATTAAAGAAATATACGACTGATTATCCGTTCGATTACATTTATCCGAAGAGTGGTGCACCGATTCTAGTTGATGGTGTTGGTGTTGTAAACAATGCCAAAAACTTAGAAAATGCAAAGCTCTTCACAGAATTCATATTTGAAAAAGATATGGTGACTCAACTAGCAAACGATTACTACCAAATTCCTACTCGCTCAGATATCGATAAAGCGGCAATGCCTGAGTGGTATAAAGAATTAGATTTAAAAACTTTTGATATAGATTGGCAGCTCATGACTGAAAAAGAAGCTGAATGGATGGAGCATTGGGATAACAATATTAAAGGACGCGGAAAAAAGTGACCGATAACTAAAAAGTTATGAACTTGCCCTATGTCGCTGACAGGCTCTTCACAAAAATAATTAGGAAGGACATTTGTGAAAATGTTGCTTTGTATATAAGTTGATTGGAGTGGAGACTGGGCGACTCCTTGGGGACCAGCAATAGAGGAACGAAGGCTAAAACCATCACATCCTGTGATAACGCCTTCGTGACCAACCTCGTGTTGGCCCGAGACCCTGCAGCGAAGCGAAGCGGCTCATCGGACGCCCCCAGGAAAGCGCCCAGTTGGAACGGAAATCAACCCCACGTTATGGTGATGAGCCTTTTAATATCATAAGACATCTACGAATATTGTTCATATTTTTAAGCCTCGAGTATATTTTTGCTCGAGGCTTCATGCAACTAATTTTCTAACGAGAAAGGAGCATTTCAATTGAAAAGTGTCAAAATAGAAAATGTCTCTAAGAAATTCGGTCAAATTCACGGCGTAAAAGATTTAGATCTTCATATTAAAGCTGGTGAATTTTTCACGTTCCTCGGTCCAAGTGGTTGTGGTAAAACGACAACACTAAGGATGATAGCCGGATTTTATTACCCAACGGAAGGAAAAATTCTTTTTGATGATTTTGATGTGACAAGGCTTCAACCTAATAAACGGAACATCGGTATGGTGTTTCAAAATTATGCCCTCTTTCCACATATGACGGTAGACGAAAATATCGCCTTTGGATTACAAGTACGGAAATTCTCGAAGGCGGAGATCAAGCAAAAGGTTGACCGTATTAGAGGGCTTGTCCATTTAACGCAATATGGGAATCGGAAAATTAATGAATTATCTGGTGGGCAGCAGCAACGGGTTGCATTGGCAAGGGCGCTTGTCATAGAACCCGATATTTTATTATTAGACGAGCCATTGTCAAATTTAGATGCTAAATTACGTGAAGAAACGCGCGTTGAAATAAAACGTATTCAATCCGAGCTCGGTGTTACAACCATCTATGTTACGCATGATCAAATGGAAGCTATGTCCATGTCCGATCGGATAATGGTCATGGAAAATGGGAACGTCAGACAAATCGGTACTCCGCAAGAAATTTATAATCGACCTTCAAACCGCTTCGTAGCAGATTTTATTGGTGAGACAAACTTAATTGAGGCGACCATCGATGCTGTTAATGGTGAAGATATACAAGTAAAAACAGCGAGTGGACTTGTTCTCACTGGGCGAAAGCAACAAAGCTCCCCCACTTTAACGCATATGATTGGAGACAAAGTGTTTATTTCTATTCGTCCTGAATCTATTCATCAAGGTACTGGTGAAAACACATTAACGGGTAAAATCACTTTTGTTGAATTTACAGGAATTAGTGTGAACTACATTGTGGAATGTCTAGATTTTTCACTAAAAGTAATGATTATTAATATGAATGGTCAATTCAAAAAAATTGGTGAAGAAATCACTCTAACTATAGCCCAAGATTCACTGTATTTTTTAGGAGAATAGGAGGGTACCAACATGGAAAAAACACACCACAATCCTTCTGAAGGAAACGCATGGACACGTCTAACTAGCTCGAATTGGTTTGTCTATATTTTAGTTGCGCCTTTATTTTTAGTGTTGTTTGCCTATGTAGTATACCCGTTCTATCAAACGTTTAAAGAAAGCTTTTCTGGTGATGATGCGCTCTCTACTTATAAAAATTTCTTTAATATAGCTAGCCCAGCAAATATAGAGGCATTGTGGACTAGTATATATATTTCCGCTATCAGTGTTATTTGTTGTGCAATCGTCGGTGTAACCATGGCCTTTCTTCTGGAACGCTATAATTTCCCAGGTAGACGGATACTCTCTGTTTTAGTATTGGTACCTATGGCTCTTCCGCCGTTAGTAGGTGTACTGTCCTTTACATTTTTGTATGGAGACAGTGGTATTTTCCCACGTGCGTTTCAGCACCTATTCGGTTTAGAGCAAGTACCCTTTTCATTAAAAGGCATATGGGGGGTTATCGTAGTACATACATTCACTATGTACACTTACTTCTACTTAACCGCCTCAGCAGCTATAAAAGGTCTTGATCCAGCTTTAGAAGAGGCCGCTACTAGTTTAGGTGCCGGGCGTATTCGGGTATGGACAAAGGTTATTTTGCCCATGTTAACACCTTCGATTGTTGCCTCCTCCTTACTCGTCTTTATGATATCTATGGCATCTTACACTGCACCTTTAATGTTCGGTGTCGAACGCACAATGACTATGCAAATCTATTTATCACGTACGAATGGGAATTTAGATATGGCAGCGACACAATCTATGATTTTATCCTTTGTGTCCATTACCTTTTTAATTGTAATGCGCTGGTATCAAAACCGCCGAAATTATCAAAACCTCAGTAAAGGTATTAGTGTGCATCGTTCTGAAGTGTCATCAAAAGGCATGAAAGTTATGGCAACTATTGCGTCTTTCATAGGCACATTAATTTTAATTTTGCCGATTTTAGTGCTTATATTAATTTCATTTTCCGTTGATGGTGCATGGAAAACGCAAATTCTCCCAACAGACTATACATTGGATCATTATCAAGCACTTTTTACAGATGAACGGACGTGGCGACCAATTTGGAATTCCGTTCGAATGGGGATCGTTGCAACACTCGGCAATATAGTTTTCGGTGTTGCAGCAGCCTATGCGATGGTTCGGTTAAACTTTAAAGGTAAAACATTACTCGATATTTTAATCATGGTTCCTTGGGCATTGCCGGGAACGGTTGTAGCTGTCAATTTGATCGCAGCCTTTAGTACAGAAAATATCTTCGCCTTGAATCAAGTTCTTGTCGGGACGTTCTGGATCTTGCCGTTAGCTTATTTTATTAGACATTTACCTCTTGTTTTCCGATCGACATCGGCATCACTTGTTCAATTAGATCAATCTATCGAAGAAGCATCACGGAGTTTAGGTGCAACATGGTGGTATTCATTTAGACGTATTGTACTTCCCCTTACCTTTACAGGCATTTTGGCAGGTACGTTACTAGCACTTGTTCAAAGCTTTGGCGAATTCGTAGCGTCCATTCTTATTTACAGTACGTCGACCATCCCATTATCAGTGGCGATATTCCAAAAACTATATTCGTTTAAATTCGGAACTGCTTGTGCATATGGCGTCTTACAAATTTGTTTAATTTTAATTGTGCTTATTATTTCTGAGAAGTTATCTAAAGGCAGTGCTGGTTCGGCCATATAACTGCTAATCTAATAGGAGGCCATTTATATGTTTGAAGATTTCCGCAACAAAACACAGCAAGAGGATGGGATGATCTTCCCTTCTAATATTTATCGTAAAATTGTCTTACAGCCGGCTTACGATGAAGCCAAGAAAAACTTTTTAACATTTATGCTACAAATCAATATTGCACACTTAAAAATGTTAGAAGAACAGGGACTAGTCAAAAAAGAAGAAGCTAAAGAGATTGGTATTGCTCTAAAAAAACTAGACTTGAACTATTTTCGTATAGAGGATTACAGCCCGCGATATGAAGATTTGTTTTTCCGCATCGAAAATAAATTAATAGAGCTTGCTGGCGATATTGCAGGAAATCTTCACATTGGTAGAAGTCGTAATGATATGGGCATTGCCATTTATCGAATGACTTTGAGAAAAAAATTGTTATTGCTTATGCGTGAATTACTGACATTACGGGATGATTTAATTGCAGCTGCTGAGGAACACGTTGATACGATTATGATTGGCTATACACATACGCAGCAGGCACAGCCAACAACCTTTGCGCACTATTTGAAGGCTGTCATCGATCAACTTGAACGAGATTTTGAACGTTTACAGCATGTCTACAAAACGGTGAATCGTAGTAGTATGGGAGCAGCGGCATTAACAACAACTGGCTTCAATATTAATAGAGAGCGCATGCGTGAGTTATTGGCCTTCGACGATATTATCGAAAATGCGTGGGATGCTGTTGCTGGTGCAGATTATATCGCAGAGGCAGCGAGTATCGTTCAGCTTGCGGCTCTTAATCTAGGCCGTACATCCCAGGATTTTCTACTATGGGCTACACAGGAATTCAATGCATTTACGTTGGCGAGCCCATACGTACAAGTTAGCTCAATCATGCCACAAAAGCGCAATCCAGTTTCAATAGAGCATACACGTTCATTGCTATCAGCGGTTGTAGGTGACGCTAGTACTGTATTACAGATGGTACATAATACACCTTTTGGAGATATTGTAGACACAGAGGATGATATGCAACCATATTTATGGCGCGCCATCGACCGTTTAATAGGTATTTACAAACTATTTGGTTCGCTAGTTGTCACGATGGATGTAAATAAGAAAAAACTAAGAAATCGAGCAAAAAATAGCTTTGCCAATGTCACAGAACTTGCCGATACGTTAGTGCGTTCTGAAGGGATTTCATTCCGCCAGGCACATAGTATTGTTAGTAACTGTATTAAAGTATTGCTCTCTCATGGGGAGGAATCTTTAGCAAGTCTTACATGGGGGCTTACTAATACACAATCCAAATTAATTACTGGTAAACCATTAAAAATTTCTGAGGAAGATTTTTATAACACATTAAAACCAGAGTCCTTCGTTGGTGTACGTACATTACCTGGTGGTCCAGCTCCCGTAACGATGAAAGCGTCTCTTGAACGCTCCAAGGCAAATTCTCATAATCTTTATGAGTGGATTCGTTTGAAGGAATTAAAGATTATTGAGGCAGAAAAACAATTAACCGTATTTATAGAGGAATGGAATCAATGATGGGATGGCTACTAATTATTGACGGTGGTGCTACAAAAACGGCATGTGCGCTCGTACATGCCGAGTCTGGCGAAATAAACTATACAAATTCAACAAGTGGCTCGAATTATCAAGCGATCGGAGCTGCATCTGCTACAGAAATAGTGCAAGCGTTATTAGCAAATGTGCAGAACTTTTTGCAAAAGCAAGCTGATTCCACTATTGCTGTAGCTACCTTTGCAATGGCAGGGATTGATTCTCCCAAAGATCGTGAAATCGTATCAGCAATCGTTCATAGCGCCGTATCAACATTACAGCTAAAAATAGATACGATTATTATAGAAAATGATGCGCAAGCCACTTTACTTGGTGTTACTGCTGGACAGGCAGGCGCATTACTCATCGCTGGAACAGGAGCCATTGCTTACGCATTTACCGGTACACAAATAGTACGTGCAGGTGGCTGGGGGCATCGTGCAGGAGATGAAGGCAGTGGCTATTGGCTAGGGCAAGAAGTAATACGCGCCATTTTCCGCATGGAAGACGGACGCGGTGAGCCGACCCTATTAAAAAATGCTGTCTATCATCACTTACACATACAAGATGTTACAGAGCTAGCCACATGGCTGTTCCGCCCATCTTACACGAACGCGCAGCTTGCAAAAATGGGGGCATTTTTAGCGGATTCCGTGACCAAAGAGGATTCATGCGCCATCCAAATATCAATGCGTGCTGCCCATGAATTAGCGCTCCTTGCATGTGCCGTGTTGAAAAAAATCGACTATCAAGGCGAAGCATTTAGCCTTTATTGTAATGGTGGTGCCATTAAGCATAATCCATTAATTTTTAAAACTTTTTCACAAGAAATGAAATCGATATATCCGCAAATTGAAGTTTCTCTGTGTCAGCATCAACCAATCCATTATCTTATAGAGCGGACAAAAAGGGCCTATGACAGTTTGTAATGTCATAGGCTCTTCATGTTGTTGGAAACTATTATGTTCAATAAAATTAAGGTGTCTATAGTGTATGAGTGACATGCCAAACGATCACGCTATGTGAAGTGGTTGATTGGAGTGGAGACTGGGCGACTCCTCGGGGATCAGCGATAGGGGAACGAAGGCTAAAACCATCACATCCTGTGATAACGCCTTCGTTACCAACATCGTGTTGGCCCGAGACCCTGGAGCGAGCATAGCGAGTGAAGCGGGAGGGGAACGAAGGCTAAAAGCATCACGTCCTGTGATAACGCCTTCGTGACCAACATCCTGTTGCCCCGACGCCCCCAGGAAAGCGCCCAGTCGGAACGGAAATCAACCCCTCGTTTTGCAGAAGAGTCATTCTTTATTTAACCGTAATGTCATTGGCTCTTTAATTTTTGCAAATTAATGTTTTCGTTGATCACGTTAAAGTGCCATTTTTTTCAGTTCATTTGTCGTGAAATATAAATAGCTGTCCTTCACAAATAAATCCTTCGTTTCTTCCCTATTTATCATTTGTTCTCCGCTTCCATCCGGACGAATCTTCGTTAAATACGCTCCATGTGAATAATTACTAAAATATAGCCAACCATCCGCATAAACAACGTACTGCGCACGTGAATTAGAAATGCGTTTCGATTTACCTGTTTCTAAATCAAGCACGTACAATTTATTATCATCAGAAACATTACTATAAAATATTTGTTGCCCTACCTGTGCAGCGAAATCTACATTGTGAAAGTAGTTATACTTTGTACTTGTGGCTTTCGGGTAGTCTTCAGCAATCCACGTATGGTCTTTTGCCATCGTTCGATCATCCACTAAAAAATATTGATAGCGTACCGCCCTTTTACGATCAGGCACCGGATCATTCCATGTAGTATCGAGGTGGTACCATTGACCATCCAGCTTTACTAAATTCCATGCATGCCCTTCCTGGCCGACATAGCCTACGATATACTTTGTTTCTATCCCTAGCTTTTGTAACATCGAATGAGCCAGCAATGCATAGCCCTGACAAACGCCACCATGTTCCGCAAGCACTGTATAAGCGCTATGTGGACTTGAATTTGTTTGATCCGTATAGGCAGTATTGGCAACGATATAATCATTAACAGCTCTAACCTTTTCTACATCACTTAATGATTTTTTATGGATAGAGGCTACAACCTCTTGAACATTCATTTCAACAAATGCCGACTGCTCTGGTGTCATTAAATAACTTTGCTCCCCAAAGATTTTGGCTGTTCTTCCTCCATATTCAAAACGAATTGAGTGTTTACTAATATGTCCATATACATAATCATCTCGTTTAATAGCATTTTCATAGGCTTCTTCGACTAACTGTTCAATTCGCTGTGTATTGCCTTTATATTGAATCTCAAACGTAGGTGAAAAACTACTGTAGTACGCATACATCGCATCAGCCATTTCCTTTGCGTTTGTTACAACTAACTTTGCTTCAGGTTTTTTGACTGCAGGAGCTGTAACGGCTACTCCTTCTTTTGGCTGTTCTTCTATAGGTGTGGCCGTTTCAATGGAGGTATTCTCTGAAAGTTTGGCAGTAACGTCTATGATTTTTTCCTTTGTTGAAAGAAGCATCGTTTCTATCTCATCATTATTTGCCCAAGTTATCACTTGTTGTACAACTGCCTTACCAGCCGTATAAATAGGGTCAATAAAAATAATGATCATTACGATAATGGCTAACTTTTTCCACAAAATCCTCACCTCCAACCGTTTTCCTGTATTCATTATATACAAAAAAAGCACAAAGAACTCAGTTGGAAGTCCTTTTGTGCTTTCATTTTATTAATAGATAAAGATATACTTATTTAATTTCAAGTTTCTGTTCTTTGCCCTTAACATTATAAACTAAATAATTATCTTTCATTCTTAAATCTGTAACTGCTTGCTTCACAAGCACCTCAGCTTTTAATGTTTTTAGATTTAATTTTGTTAAGTAGCCACTGTTACTGTAATCGCTGAAATATAAAAAGTCATCAGCTCCTGTAATATACAAGGCACGTTTTTCCATAACCTTTGTTTTCTTACCACTTGCTAAATCAAGCTTATACAATTTATCTTTATCTGCTGTATTACTAAAGTACAGTGTATTATTCACTTGATATGCAAAATGAACATTTAGCATATAGTTATATTTTGTACTTGTTGCAGCTGGATAATTAGATGCTATCCATTTATGATCTTTCTTTAGTTGTGCATCCGTTACTAAAAAATAATCATACGAAGAAGCCCCAAAACGATTTGGTAATGGGTCATTCCATGTTGTATCTAAATGATACCAGTACCCATCAACCTTTACTAAATTCCATGCATGTGCCTCGTTACCATTAACAGTACCAACAACATACTTTACATCGAATCCGGCTTGTTCCAACATTTTATAAGTCGCTAACGCATAACCCTGACACACAGCTTGTCCTTCCATTAACAATGCATAAGCACTATGGGGACTAGCCTTTGTTTTAGTACCATATGTAGTATTTGACACGATATAATCATTAATCGCTTTTACTTTTTCGAATTCTGTCATTGAAGGATTAATAATCGTTTTTAATAGTTGATCAACCTTTTTTTGTACCGTTGCTTCTTGTGTTTGGTTTGTCAAATACTTCACTTTAAACGTCACATTACCTGTTGAGTCTGCAGAAATAGTGGTACTTTCCATATGACCACTCGCATAGACTGCTTGCTCCTGTGCTTTTTCAAAGGACTCCATAAATTTCTTTTTGAAATCTGTCATTGGTCCACTATATGTAATGTTAATTTCGGGAGCGAAATTATTTAATTGCTTTACGATTTCAGTTGTGAATTGATCCCAAGTTGTTACGTTAGTATTAGCTACTACATGATAAGCAATCGCTGGGGAAGTATTTGCTGAACGAGCGTCTGCATGTTGAGCATAGACTGCTGTTGGACTTAACATCAGCAATGCCGCTCCGCTTATCAACCATTTTTTCACAATAAATCACCTTCCCGTTTGTTATATTCTTGTAATTAGAATAACAGAGAAAGTAACTACTAATCTATCGGACAAGTTCACTAACTATGACTTTTAACTGTATAACCAATAAACTTCATATAGGTATAAACTCCCTTTAATACAAAATAAGTATCGAATAAAACTATATTTTTGTACAAAAATAAAAACTCACCTGTTTTAGTGAGTTTTCTAAGCCCTTTTCTATCGAGCAGGCTTCTCTTTATGTTAACGACTTTTTACTACTAAATTAACGGCCTCTTGAATAACTTCATTCATTTTCTCGCCATCACCTTCAGCATTTTGTACACATTCTAAAAGATTCGTACTAACAATGACACCAACTGTGCGATCTACCGCTGAACGTACAGCCGATAATTGAGTTATGACTGCCTTACAGTCCTTTTCTTCTTCCATCATTTTTAAAATTCCACGTAGCTGGCCTTCCATGCGCTTTACACGATTTTTTACTTGATCTGAATATTCCATCATCATTGCTCCTTCTTTCTATACTCGCTACGTTCTTGAGTTATTATTCTTTATCCTATTACAAAATAAAATCTGTAGCTATTTTTTCCTTGGTTTTAAATAATTCATAAGCATTGTAGCAATAATTGCCCCTGCATTTGTTATTTCATCATACTGTATCACTGTATTTTTCTTTATTCGTAACTGACCTATCTCTACCTCAAAAATTGGACACTTTCTTTTAAGTGCTGCGACTAGCATATTTGTGTCGTAGTCATATCGTTCACCTTTTACTTTCATCAGCCATGGTAGTTCCTTTATAGAAATAAACCGTAAACCTGTTTGTGTATCCACTAATTTTCTATGATAAAGGATTTCAAAAAACAAACTTGTTGTACGATTACCCCAATATGATAAAAACGTGCTGTCCGACGAATGGAAGTTACGTACCCCTAACACAATTCCTTCAGAAAAAACCTTTGTCATCGTTAAAACGAGCTTTACATCTTGTATAGTATGTTGCCCATGAGCACCAACTGTAATAACACCTTGAAGCATACTTCTTTGCGACCTTACATAGGCAAAGGCTGTTTTTAATGCGCCTCCCTTACCAATATTGTGGTCATGCTCTAGTACTCGACAACAATCAATATTTTTTAACTCTTCAAATACACTGGCATATTTTTGATCGCTGCCATCATTGACAATAATAATTTGGCTAATATTGGTGGCTAATAATTGATGGACGTAGGTTATAAGTGACTGTTGTGGATTATAGGCTGGTATTATTGCTGCTATATTTTTCATCATTTCTATCCCCCGGATAACACGAAACTTTGGCAGATACACTTTTTGTAATCGCTACTTGAAACCTCTACGAATCTCCTTATATCACATAGTATCACTTAACGAGGACAATTCAACAATAACGGTATTTTCCCGATATATGAAAAAAGAGGACTTTTATGATTCATCACCAAAAGTTAGGAATGGCATTGGTCAAAACATATGCCATATATAAGTTGATTGGAGTGGAGACTGGGCGACTCCTTGGGGATCAGCGTCAGAGGAACGAAGGCTAAAAGCATCACATCCTGTGATAACGCCTTCGTGACCAACATCGTGTTGGCCCGAGACCCTGCAGCGCAGCGAAGCGGCTC
>NZ_JBNNUX010000033.1:0-49401 GCF_050280145.1 Lysinibacillus sp. NPDC093688 | reverse complement strand
TCACGAAGGCATTGTCACAGGACGTGACGCATTTAGCCTTCGTTCCTTTAGCGGAGGAAGCGGCTCGACGCTCGCCCACAGGAAAGCGAGTAGCCCGTAACGGAAATCGGCTTTCCCCCGATGAGTCGCCTGTTCTTCACTTTAATCATCTTCTAGACATGCATCCATTTTAACAAATGTCATCTCTATGCTTTGCTAATGAGTTTTTTCTTATGTTTATCATAGCATTTTTTAGGTGAATATTAAAATATAGCTTCAATTGTGGTAGAATTAGCTTTTGCTCTATCTTCATTCAGCAGAAAACTCTCGCCTCTGAAGGCGGTGAGATGAATGCAGAAGAGGTTCCTTTTCAGTGGGTGTCCAAACACCTGCTGAATGAAGATAGAGCCTCCTGCGGATGTCACGGATTTTGAAAGGAATGAATTGTGCGGGCACAATTCAAAATCCGGACGCAATTACGCCAAGGCGAAATTGATCTGTTTTTTTACGTCATAAATGACAGAGCTTATGTTATAATAATCCCAGTATGCAAAGAAGGGTGTGACGAACCTTGGTGCGTAGTATGACTGGTTTTGGCAGAGGTGTCACAACAACAAGAGACTTTCAATTAACAGTAGAAATGCGCTCGGTCAACCATCGATTTTTAGAAATTAATGCAAAATTCCCGAAAGAATGGCTTGAAGCAGAAATTTTTGCGAAGAAATTTATTTCGAAAGCTTTGTCACGTGGCAAAATTGATGTGATGGTTTATGTTAAAGACTTAGATAACGTCGAGCAATCTATTGAAATTAATTGGTCATTAATTGAAGCGTATCGTAAGGCAAAAGAGCAATTAGCAAGTAAAGTACCACTAGAAGAAAAATGGACGATGCAAGAGCTACTATCGCTTGAACAAGCGCTTGTACAGGAAAAACCACAGCTTACACCTGAGGATTTACTTTGTGCCGTTGAAAAGGCTATTACGCAAGCACTGGAACAGCTCATTCAAATGCGTGAGCGTGAAGGGCAAGAATTGCAAGATGTTGTTGTACAATATAAAGAACAGTTAAGAGAACAAGTGAACCAGATTCGTTCTTGTGCTTCCGCAGCTGTTGAAAAATATCGTACCCGATTATTGGAACGAGTTACTGAAGTGGCGAATGGAGCTTTGTTAGAAGATCGCCTACTTACCGAAGTAGCGATATTTGCAGAACGTGTGGACATCACCGAAGAATTGGACCGATTAGATAGTCACTTTAATCAACTGGAAGAAACACTACAAGAAACGATTTCAGTTGGCCGTAAATTAGACTTTTTAATGCAGGAAATACACCGCGAGATCAACACGATTGGTTCAAAAAATCAATCAACAGAGGCGGCGATTGCGGTAGTTCAGGCGAAAACAATTTTAGAAAAGATGCGCGAGCAAGTTCAAAATATCGAATAGCTTGCATGTATCTGTTATAAATTAAGGGAGATATAGAGAATAAATGATAAAAGAACGTGGATTATTAATTGTTCTGTCTGGCCCATCTGGTGTAGGTAAAGGGACAGTGCGAAAAGAATTATTTTCTCAGCCGAATACGAATTATGAGTATTCCATCTCGATGACAACACGAAATCCTCGCGAAGGTGAAGTAGATGGTGTAGACTATTTTTTCAAGACGCGTGATGAATTTGAAGCGTTGATTGAACAGGGCGGCTTATTGGAGCATGCTGAATTTGTAGGGAATTATTACGGGACACCGTTAGCCTACGTAAATGAAACACTTGATGCAGGGCGTGATGTGTTTTTAGAAATCGAAGTGCAAGGTGCTGCGCAAATCCGCCAAAAGGCACCAGATGCATTATTTATTTTCTTAGCCCCACCAAGCTTAACGGAATTAAAGGATCGTTTAGTTGGTCGAGGTACGGAAACAGCAGAGGTTATTGCAAAACGTATAGCAACTGCAAGTGAAGAGCTTGAAATGATGAGCCTTTATGATTACGTAGTTGAAAATGATGAAGTGACAAATGCTTGTGATCGTATAAATGCGATTATTAAAGCCGAGCATTGTCGTAGAGAACGTGTTGAAAAAAGATATTTGTCAATGTTGAGAGGAGAATAAATCTATGTTATACCCATCAGTAGATACATTAAAAAAAGAAATCGATTCAAAATACTCTTTAGTGAGTTTAGCATCTAAACGTGCTCGTCAAATGCAAGAGGAACAAGACACTGAACGCTTACACAAGTATGTTTCTCATAAGTACGTAGGGAAAGCACTTGAAGAAGTAGCGGCAGGTGTACTTACGAAGGTATCACAGGATGAGTCAACTGTGTACGAAGACGAAATCTAACATAAATAAGCTTTTGCGAAATTAATGTTAACGTCTGCAGTGGATTTTTGATTATACAGAATGCCGAGAGCTCCCGAGGAATTTTCCTTTGGGAGCTTATCATTTGAAAGGACGATTGTGCATGAATAAAAATATTTTACTTTGTGTTTCAGGTGGTATAGCGGTTTATAAGGCTGTCGCTCTAGTTAGCAAGCTATCTCAGGCTGGGGCAAATGTAAAGGTCATCATGACAGCATCAGCAAGACAATTTGTGAATCCATTGAGCTTTCAAGTTATGTCCAAAAATGATGTTTTTTTCGATACTTTTGATGAAAAGGATTCAAGTGTTATTGCCCATATTGATTTAGCAGATTGGGCAGATCTAATTTTAGTTGCACCAGCTACCGCAAATGTTATAGGGAAGCTGGCGAATGGAATTGCGGACGATATGGTAACGACGACCTTGCTTGCAGCAACTGCCCCTGTATGGCTAGCACCAGCGATGAATGTACATATGTATGACCATCCGGCGGTAAAACGAAATTTGGCTCAGCTACAATCAGATGGCTATCAATTTATTGAGCCTTCAGAAGGTTTTTTGGCATGTGGCTACGTTGGTAAAGGACGTTTAGAAGAGCCTGAAAAAATAACAGCGATCGTGCAAGAATTTTTTTCAGAGAAGGCAAAGCCATTAGCTAGTAAAACAGTAGTGGTCACAGCTGGAGCGTTTTATGTACCATTAGACGAGCACCATGTAATTAGTACACAGTCGAATAGTCGAGTGGGTCAGGCAATAGCAAAAGAGGCACAGGCACTGGGAGCAAATGTAATCCTAATAGATGAGAAAGCAACAAGCGTATATAAGCTTTTTGAACAGCTTGAGGATTATAAAAAACAATATCCATCCGCATTTTTTATCCATGCAGCAAATACGCCTACAACTGAAGAGGCACCGATATTATCCGTAGAAGGAATGACCGCAATAACTTTTGGACAAAAGGTTATAGGTGAACCAATGGTAACAATTATGTCAGACAAGTGGATTGATTTTAGTGACACGGCAGAAGTAAATGGTCAAATGTGGGATGCGACAGATGCCAAGCAATTTGCACAAGCATTTTGGACATATCTATTACAGGGTGAGAAGCAATGAGTTTTTTGATTGCAGAGGTTATAGTGGATGTTTCAACTTACCATGTAGATCGTCCATTTGACTATGAAGTTCCTGCAGAATGGGCACATGTTATAGAGATGGGCTGTCGTGTAAAAGTACCGTTTGGACCAAGAAATGTACTCGGCTTTGTGGTCGGATTAAAAACTGAAACAGATGTACCATCTAACAAATTAAAGTCTATTGCACAAATTTTAGATATTGAGCCTGTATTAACCGAAGAAATGCTGTTAATGGCCAAATGGCTAAAAAATGAAACGATTTGCTATGAAATTGATGCCTTACAGGTTATGCTTCCGTCAGCGCTTCGAGCAAAGTATGAAAAAATCATAATGCTACAAGCGGAGAAAGATGTTTTACCAGATGAGGCTAATGCTATTTTTGGCAAGCGACAACAGGTTAATTTCAAAGAATTCGAGCGTGCTGAATTACTTCCTTTATTAAAGCAACTTATAACCGATAAAATCGTAAAAATTGAAAATGTTGTGAAGCAGCAAGGGAATGTAAAAGAAATACGTATGGTCAAAATTTCAGATCATCAGCAAGATATCGACAAGGCCATGGAAGGTGCAGCGAGAGCAGCCAAACAGCGCCAGCTGATTGAATGGATGGGCAGACACCTTGGAGAAGTTCTTTTACCACAGAAAATCTATGAGGAAACAGGTGCATCTTCTGCGGTACTACAGTCAGTTATCGAAAAAGGAGCCGCTCACTTTATACAAGAAGAGGTGTATCGAGATCCCTTTACGAAGGAGGTTTCTCGTACTCAATCTTTACAATTGACGGATGAGCAGCACATAGCCTTAAAGGCTATTACTGGATCGATGGATGAACAGACTGCGAAAACTTTTTTACTACACGGCGTTACCGGGAGTGGTAAAACGGAGATCTATTTGCAAGCAATTCAAAAGGTGTTAGATGAAGGCAAGGAAGCCATTATGCTAGTACCTGAAATATCATTAACACCACAAATGACAGAGCGTTTTCGTAGTCGTTTTGGTGAGATGGTTGCTGTCATGCATAGTGGCTTATCTGTCGGTGAAAAGTATGATGAATGGCGTAAAATTCAACAAGGGAAGGTGAGCGTTGTTGTTGGAGCTCGTTCGGCAATTTTCGCACCTTTTACAAATTTAGGTCTTATCATTTTAGATGAAGAGCATGAATCGACATACAAGCAAGAAGATTCACCACGTTATCACGCTAGAGATGTAGCAATTTGGCGAAGTGAATTTTACAAATGTCCTGTTATATTAGGCAGTGCAACGCCTGCGCTGGAATCATTTGCGAGAGCAAAGAAGGGCGTGTATGGTTTGCTATCGTTAAAACAGCGTGCTTTGCATCAAGCATTACCGACAGTTTTTATTGCGGATATGCGAGAGGAGCTTCAAAATGGAAATCGTTCTATGTTTTCCGAGCAGCTTGTTGATGCAATACGTGTAAGACTAGAGAAAAAAGAACAGATGGTCATGTTTTTAAATCGTCGTGGCTATTCTTCTTTTGTGCTTTGTCGTGATTGTGGAACGGTTGTACAATGTCCAAACTGTGATATCTCGTTAACATATCATCGAACAACAGAGAAATTAAAATGTCATTATTGCGGTTATGACGAGCGTGTTCCTCAAATATGTCCACAATGCCAGAGTGAGCATATACGTTATTTTGGTACGGGAACGCAAAAAGTTGAGGAAGAAATTTACAAGTTGTTTCCTGAGGCAAGGGTTCTCCGAATGGATGTTGATACGACAAAGCAAAAAGGTGCACATGAAGAAATTTTACAGGCATTTGGGGAAGGACAGGCAGATATTTTGCTAGGTACGCAAATGATTGCTAAAGGTCTTGATTTTCCTAATATTACGCTTGTTGGTGTACTTAGTGCTGATACATCTCTGCATCTACCCGATTACCGTGCAGCGGAGCGTACATTCCAGTTATTAACGCAGGTTAGCGGTAGAGCTGGACGACATGATAAGCATGGTGAGGTTGTTATTCAATCGTATACACCAGAGCATTATGCAATTGAATTGGCAAAAATTCAAGATTACGAGCCATTTTACGAACGTGAAATGCTTTTACGCCGTCGCTCTAGCTATCCACCATATTATTATGTAGCACTTGTCCAAATATCCCATGAAGATGTCATGATGGCGGCAGAATATGCTGGACGTGCGGCAGATTGGCTCAAGGGAAATTTATCAGACCGAGTTGCCATTATTGGTCCAACAACTGCAAGCATTAGCCGTCTCCAAAATAGATATCGCTATCAATGTTTGATAAAATATAAAATTGAACCAAATCTGATTCCCGTATTACAGCGCCTTCTTGCGATGTATCGTGCGGAATGGATTAAACAGGGGATTTTAATGACGGTAGATTTAGATCCGTCGACTATATAAAATAGTTCATCACCGAAGTTTGAGCATGACTTTTTGTTGAAAAGTATATCATGGGGATAAGTTGATTGGAGTGGAGGCTGGGCGACTCCTCGGGGATTAGCAATAGAGGAACGAAGGCTAAAAGCATCACATCCTGTGATAACGCCTTCGTGACCAACCTCCTGTTGCCCCGACGCCCCCAGGAAGCTTTGCTCTGTGCGAAAGCGAAGCGACAGCAACAAAGCGCCCAGCCGGAACGGAAATCACCCCCACGTTATGATGCAAAGGCATAATTGATATAAACTAGTTAGAATATGAAGTGGCGTTACAATTAGACAAGGTCCCAAGCCTTAAATATAGAAATGAGGAACATAACATGGCAATTAAAAAAGTTGTAGAACATCCAGCAAAAGTATTATCAACACCGTGCGCGGAAGTAACAGAAATCAATGAAGAAATTATTACATTACTAGATGATTTATATGACACAATGGTTGAGTACGATGGCGTTGGTATTGCAGCACCTCAAATAAATGTAGGATTACGTGTTGCAATTGTCGAGCTTGGCGAAGAACGAGATGTTTTAGAAATGATTAATCCGACTGTTATTGTAACGGATGGAGCTGAAGTAGATATTGAGGGTTGCTTAAGCTTCCCGGGATTATACGGTGAGGTTGAACGCCCTGAATATGTGAAAATTGAAGCATGTGACCGTGAAGGACGTGTTTATGAGCTAGAAGCGGGAGGCTTTGATGCACGAGCAATTTTACATGAAATCGATCATTTAGATGGCGTGCTATTTGATTCAAAAATCAAACGCATTTTAACTGAAGAAGAGCTTGAAGCAATATACGCTGAAGAGGAGGAATAAGATGACTTCATTAATTTTTATGGGGACTCCTGATTTCTCCGCGCCAATTTTGCGTATGCTACATCATGAAGGTTATGATATTAAAGCTGTAGTGACACAACCAGATCGTCCAGTTGGGCGTAAGCGTGTGTTAACACCACCACCTGTTAAAGAAGCAGCGATGGAGTTAGGTTTACCTGTTATTCAGCCGGAAAAGCTACGTGGTTCTGAGGAATTACAGCAAATCATTGATTTACAGCCAGACTTAGTCGTAACGGCTGCTTTTGGACAAATTTTGCCGAAAGAATTGCTAGATGCACCACCGCTTGGTTGTATTAACGTCCATGCGTCACTTTTACCGAAGTATCGTGGTGGAGCACCTATTCACCAAGCAATTATTGATGGTGAAAAAGAGACGGGTGTAACGATTATGTATATGGCGCAAAAGCTAGATGCTGGTGATATCATTTCCCAAAAGGCTATCCCAATTGAAAACGATGATTATACAGGTAGACTATTTGATAAGCTGAGTGCTGTGGGCAGCGAATTATTAAAAGATACACTTCCTTCTATTATAAATGGAACAAATAATCGTACCGTGCAGGATGAAGCACAAGTAACCTTTGCAAGCAATATTTCACGTGAGCAAGAACGTATCGAGTGGACAAAGGATGCTACAACTTTATACAATCAAGTGCGTGGTCTTCATCCATGGCCAGTTGCCTATACAACATTTGAAGATGGTAACTTTAAAATTTGGTGGGCACAGGTTGGTAACACAACGCATGATGCTGTTCCTGGTACAGTTGTTGAGATTTCAAAGGATTATTTTGAAGTAGCTTCAGGAAATGGTACAACACTTGCCCTGTATGATGTACAACCAGCTGGTAAAAAACGCATGACAGCAGAGGAATATTTGCGTGGTACAGGTTCTAAATTACAGATTGGGGACCAATTTAAATGAGTAAAAAAAGCGTAGTAATTTGGGATGGAAATGTGCGTGATGCCGCACTTTCTATTCTGTTAGCAGTAGATAAAAATCAAGCCTATAGTAATTTGCTTTTAAATGAAACGATTAAGCGCCATAAAATTGAAGCGAAGGATCGTGCACTTTTAACAGAAATTACGTATGGTACTCTCCAATATAAAATGACACTTGACTACTATTTAGAGCCATTTATTCGTGGTTCAGTGGATCATTGGGTGCGCTGGCTTTTACGTTTATCTTTGTATCAAATGCATTATTTAACGCGTATACCACCTCATGCAGCAGTGAATGAAGCTGTAGAAATTGCAAAGCGTCGTGGTCACCAAGGGATAGCTTCGATGGTCAACGGTATTTTACGATCTATTTTACGTCAGGGTGTAGCTTCTACTGATGACATTAAAGATCCGATTGAGCGCCTTGCTATTGAAACGAGTCATCCTGAGTGGTTAGTGCAACGCTTTGTCGATAACTATGGTATGGAAGTAGCGGCTCAAATGTTACATGAAAATAATGTGCCTCCAGTGCAGACTGTACGTGTAAATACAACGAAAGCAAGCGTCGATCAAGCGATTGCGAGCATAGAAGCGGAAGGTTTAACTGCGAAAAAAAGCGATCTAATGCCGGAATGCTTACATGTAACAAATGGTCAGCCAGCTCGAACGAAGGCTTTCCAAGAAGGGCTTATTACTATTCAGGATGAAAGCTCCATGATTCCAGCAAATGTGTTGAATCCATCTCCTGGCATGCGCGTCTTAGATATGTGTGCGGCACCAGGTGGAAAAACTACACATATAGCTGAGATTATGAAAAATGAAGGTTCGATTTTAGCGACCGACCTTCATCCACATAAATTAGATTTAATCGACCATAATACGAATCGTCTAGGGATTGATATAGTAGAGACTGCTCCGATTGACGGACGTAAGGCACCGGATTTTTTACAACTAGAATCATACGACGCTATTTTAGTCGATGCACCTTGTAGTGGCTTAGGTGTTATGCGCCGCAAGCCGGATATTAAATATACAAAACGTGAGGAAGATTTAGAAAACCTCCAAAAAATACAATTGGCGCTATTAGATGCTGCAACAAAAGTATTGAAAATAGATGGCAAGCTTGTGTACAGTACATGTACAGTAGATATAAGAGAGAATGAAGGTACTGTAGAGGCCTTTTTATCAACGCATCCTGAAATGGAAGCTATACAACTAGAATCTTTACCAACAAAATTAGCGGAAAAGCAAGCAAATGGCATGCTTCAAGTCTTTCCACAAGACTTTGGCAGTGACGGTTTCTTCGTTGCCGCCTTTCGTAAAAAAGGAGAATCCAACTAATGGTGGATCAAGAGAAATTTAATGAGCGTATTAGCGACTTAGTTGTCGAAGCAGAAGACAAGCCTGTTCGACGTGCAAAAAAAGAAAAACCAAATTTAAAGGAATCGGTATACTCATTACAGCTGAAACAACTAGAAGAATGGTTAAAGGAAAATGGTGAAAAACCGTTCCGTGCAGCACAAATTTTTGATTGGCTTTACAATAAACGAGTAAAAACATTTGAAGAGATGTCTAACCTTTCAAAGGGATTACGTGAAAAGCTTGAAGCAAGTTTTTCATTAACGACATTATCAACAATTATTAAACAGGAATCTAAAGATGGTACGATCAAGTTTTTATTCCAATTACAAGATGGCTATTCTATTGAAACTGTATTAATGCGTCACGAATATGGGAACTCTGTTTGTGTGACAACACAAGTAGGCTGCCGAATTGGCTGTACGTTTTGTGCCTCAACTTTAGGTGGTTTAAAACGTCACTTATTAGCAGGTGAAATCGTGGAGCAAGTTGTAAAAGTACAGCAGACTTTAGATGAAATGGGCGAACGTGTATCACATATCGTCATTATGGGTATTGGAGAACCTTTCGATAATTATGATGCGATGATGAACTTCTTAAAAGTCATCAACCATGAAAAAGGGTTAAACATTGGTGCTCGTCACATCACTGTATCAACATCAGGAATAGTTCCGAAAATTTATCAATTTGCTGATGAACAGCTACAAATCAACTTTGCAGTTTCCTTACACGCACCAAACCAAGAGGATCGTCAAAAACTAATGCCGATTGCACGTGCTTATAAGTTAGATGAATTAATGGAAGCCGTCCAATACTATACGCAAAAAACTGGCCGACGTGTTACTTTTGAGTATGGTTTAATGTCTGGTGAAAATGATTCAGTTGAAATTGCAGAAGAATTATCTGCATTAATAAAGGGAATTAAATGCCACGTGAACTTAATTCCTGTAAACTATGTACCAGAACGTGATTATGTTCGTACATCTCGTAGTCAAATTTTTGCCTTTGAAAAAACATTAAAGAAGAATGGTATTAACGTAACGATCCGCCGAGAGCAAGGTTCTGATATTGCAGCTGCGTGTGGTCAATTACGTGCGCAAGAGAGATCTGAAGAGACGAGGTGACCAGTGTTGGAATACACAGTCGAAAGTGATATTGGGTTAAAACGGGCAATTAATGAAGACCGTGCGGCATTTTTTAATCGTCAAGACGGGCTTGCACTAGCACTTGTAGCGGACGGCATGGGTGGCCATAATGCTGGCGATGTAGCGAGTGATATGGCAATGAAACAGATGGAAACCGTTTTTTTACAGGCAGAGGCACATCATTTTGCATCAACAACATCAAAAAAAGAGTGGTTATTACAAGCTGTCAAGCAATTGAATAAAAGTATATATGACTATTCTTTATCACATGAAGACTGTAAAGGAATGGGCACGACGTTTATTGCAGTGTTAATTGAAAAAAATCATTGCTTTATCGCACATGTTGGTGATAGTCGTGTGTATTATTTCTTTGAGGATGGTGCACAACAAATAACAAGAGATCACTCCTATGTAAATGTTCTGGTTGAAAATGGTGAAATCAGTGAAGAGGAAGCGTTGACGCATCCGAAGAAAAATTTCATCTTAAAAGCTGTTGGTACAGAAGAAACGATTGAACCAGACTTTTATGAAGTTGATTTAGCATCAGAATCGTATTTTCTCATTTGCTCTGATGGTTTAAGCAATAAACTTACAGTGTATGAAATGGCATCAATTATTACGTATCCAGATTCAGTAGAAGAAAAAGGACGAAAACTTGTGGAATTAGCAAATGCAAGCGGGGGAGAAGACAACATCTCCCTCGTGCTGCTCACAAGGCAAGATGAGGAGGTGTAAGTATGCTTGTAGGTAAACGAATTAGTGACCGCTATAAAATTATAGGGCTTATTGGTGGCGGTGGTATGTCTAATGTTTATTTAGCACATGACATGATTTTAAACCGTGATGTAGCGATCAAAATATTGCGCTATGATTTTACCAATGAGGATGACTTGTATCGCCGTTTTCAACGTGAAGCACTTTCTGCCACAAGCCTTACACATCCGAATATAGTTAGTGTTTATGATGTAGGTGATGATGGTGATCTGCATTATATTGTGATGGAGTATGTCCAAGGAAAAACATTAAAGCAGTACATACAGGAATTTGCACCAATTTCTCCTGCCAGATGTGTGCATATTATGAAGCAGTTAACGTCAGCAATTGCTAATGCTCATGAAAATCATATTATCCATCGTGACATTAAACCTCAAAATATTTTAATGGATGCAGAAGGTAATGTGAAAATAACTGATTTTGGCATAGCGATGACGCTTAGTGCAACATCATTTACACAAACGAACTCCGTGCTTGGAACGGTGCATTATTTATCACCAGAGCAGGCTCGTGGTGGTACGGCAACGAACAAATCTGATATTTATGCACTTGGCATTGTTTTATATGAATTATTAACAGGGGAATTGCCATTTTCAGGCGAGTCAGCTGTTTCTATCGCGCTTAAACATTTACAATCAGAGACACCATCAGTTCGTGCCTTCGATGCTACAATTCCGCAAAGCGTGGAAAATGTTGTGCTAAAAGCTACTGCAAAAGATGCTTCTCATCGTTATTCAACTGTAGAAGAACTGCAAGCAGATTTAGAAACAGTTTTATCGCCAAATCGTATGAATGAACCGAAGTTTGTCATACCGGTAGATAATGATGTGACGAAGGCTATTCCGATTATAAAAGAACCAATTGGACGTCAAGACGAAGATTTAATGCAGACAAGAGCAATCGAACCAATTACACAATCAAAGCCGAAACCCGAAGCGAAGAAGCCTGTTGAAAAGACAGTGCCTGTAAAGAAAAAGAAAAAGAAAAAGTGGCCAATAGTTGTTGCTGGATTAGTAATAGTAGCCATCGCCATTTTCCTATTCGTTTTTTTTGCAACAGATCTATTTAGCCCGAAAAAGATACCTGTACCTAGTGTGGCTAATATGACAGTTGAAGAAGCTACTAAGAAATTAGAGGCTGAAGGCTTTACTGTTGGTCAGCCGCAGGAGCGTTATGACGAGGACGTTGAAAAGGATAAGGTTATAGAAACAGACCCTTCAGAGGGAACGGAGCGTGTAAAAGGTACAGAAGTAGACTTGATCGTGAGTCTTGGGGTAGAAATGACGAAAGTGGAAGATTATAGAGGCCAGCAAATCAGCCAAGTTCAATCAGTGCTAAAGGATAAATTTTTAGATTCTGAAGTTAGCTATGTGAATTCAAAAGAGCCTGAAGGACGAATTATTGAACAAGAGCCGGCGCCACAAGAAGAGGTAGTCGCTAAGAATACAATAATGAAATTTACGGTCAGCGTAGGTGTAAAAATGATCACCGTAGATGATGTTGTGAATTACAGCAAAGCTCAAATGGATGAGTATGTAAGAAGAGAAGGCTTGACATGGCGTATTGTTCGTGAAGAAAATGATGATACAATACCAGCTGGAAATGTTAAATCACAATTGCCAAGAGCAGGAACGCGGGTTGAAGCCGGCACCGCAATCGCTGTTGTTTTAAGTAAAGGACCTGCAGCAAAGCCTGATAAAACTTTGGTGTTAACTGTGCCAATTGAATATAAACCAAAAGAGGAAGGTTTAGAGCAAACTATTCGAATTGATATTCAAGATAAAAACCATAAAATGTTAACAAAAGTTGAAACATTTACTATTACGGCTGATCAAGAGCACCGAATACAGCTTGTTATTGGAGATGGTCAGGATGCGGCCTATAAAATTATTCGTGATTCAGAAATTATTGCTGAAGAAACATACAACTACGATGATGTCAAATAAGGGGGTATTGGATGGCGCAAGGCCAAATTCGTAAAGCATTAAGCGGTTATTATTATGTATATGATGGAAAAGAACTAATACAATGTCGAGGACGTGGGGTATTTCGCAATCGCGGGGAATCCCCACTCGTTGGCGACTTTGTAGAATATACTGTGGAAACAAAAGGCTCGGACGGGACTATTCAAAAAATTATGGAACGCCAAAATGAATTAGTACGTCCCCCAATAGCCAATATTGATCAAGGTATTCTTGTGTTTTCTGTAAAAGAACCTAATTTTAATACAATTTTACTCGATCGTTTCTTAGTTGTTTTAGAGTCATTTCATGTTCATCCGATTATTTGTTTAACAAAAATGGATCTGCTAGAAGACCATGAACGTGAGGAATTGCAAGGCTATATAGCAGATTATGAACGTATGGGTTATACCGTGCTACAAACCTATAAGGATGAGGAAGAATTAGTTGAACGTCTACAACCTATTTTAAAGGAGAAAACGTCCGTATTAGCAGGTCAATCTGGCGTTGGAAAATCCACACTACTAAATACATTGATTCCAGATTTAAATTTAAAAACAGGCGTTATTTCACAAAGCTTAGGGCGTGGAAAACATACAACTCGCCATGTCGAATTAATCGAGGTATGTGATGGTTTATTAGCAGATACTCCAGGATTTAGTTCATTTGATTTTGATGAAATAGAAAAAGAAGAATTAGGCGCATGTTTCCCTGAAGTGGCCCGTATTGCAGAGGATTGTAAATTTAGAGGCTGTTTACACTTAAAGGAACCCAAATGTGCAGTAAAAGCAGCGGTGGAGACGGGGGAAATTCGTGACTATCGTTATAAACACTACGAACAATTTATACAAGAAATTATGGATCGAAAGCCGAGGTATTAATGATGATACAAATAGCACCATCAATTTTAGCAGCCAACTTTGCTAAATTAGGAGAAGAAGTAAAGGAAGTAGAAAAAGCAGGTGCACAGCTTATTCATATCGATGTTATGGATGGTCATTTTGTGCCGAATATTTCATTTGGCTCTATCGTATTAGACGCTATTCGTCCTTTAACGGATTTACCGTTAGATGTACATTTAATGATCGAAAATCCTGATCAGTATATTGAACAATTCGCCAAAGCAGGGGCAGACTATATTACGGTGCATGTAGAAGCTTGCCGCCATTTACACCGTACGATTCAATTAATTCGTTCATTTGGAGTCAAACCGGGTGTTGTATTAAATCCACATACACCAATAGAATCTATTCAACACGTATTAGAGGATATTGATATGGTGTTGTTCATGACTGTGAATCCAGGGTTTGGTGGGCAAAAATTCATTCATTCTGTAGTGCAAAAAATTGAAGCATTAGCAGCTATTATTAAAGAACGTAATCTTGATATTGCTATAGAAATCGATGGTGGAATTAATGCAGAGACTATTGTTCCTTGTGCAAAAGCAGGAGCAACCATTTTTGTAGCTGGTTCAGCAATTTACAGTAAGGAAGATCGTTCAGCGGCACTTCAAGAAATTTTAGCTGCTGGTGAGGCAGCGATTCAAGGATGACCAAAGTCGTTGTTTGTGCAGGTGGACCAAAAGAGGAACTCTGTTCATTTAGTCCGTTTAAAGAGCAAAGTGATGTAGTATTTATCGGAGCTGATCGAGGAGCGTTATATTTAATCGAGCAAGGCATCACACCACATGCCATAGTAGGAGATTTTGACTCTTTATCAAAAGAGGAATACGAACTGGTGATGGCACATACAAATGATAGACAACGATTCCAAGAAGAAAAAGATGAAACAGATACGGACTTAGCGTTATTAAAAGCCTTGACCTATACACCACTAGAAATTGTTCTTACAGGTGTTACGGGTGGACGTTTAGATCATTATGAGGCAGCAGTTCGTTCGATTTATCGTTTACAAAAAGAGTATCCGCAGGTAGTATTGAAGATTATTAATCATGCAAATATGTTGCAATTTTTAATGCCAGGCAAGCACATCATTGAAGCAGATAAGCAATATCGTTATTTATCTTTCTTTGCACATGAAGAGCCGATTAAAGATGTGACATTAAGGCAAGTAAAATATGAAACAACAAATGAAGAAATCTCTCTCGGCACATCCCGCTTTACAAGTAATGAAATAATAGGCAATTCAGGGTCTATATCTTTCTCGCAAGGCATATGTTTAATGATAAGAAGCATAGATTAGCGTAAGGGGGAGAGAGTCCTGAAAGTATATACATTCCAGCTACCGAAATTTGTAAGTAGTATTACGCGTACGTGTATCAACATTTTCAAAAAAGATAAGAAAGTAAAAAAATCCGACTAACACTAGTCGGATTTTTCTTATGGTGTTGAAAAACAAAACGGTCAAGGATTTCTTGTGAATATTGTGGTGGGTGATTTCCGTTCCAGGTTACTCGCTTTGTCGCTGTCGCTTCGCTTTCGCACAGATAAAACATTTGTCGCTGACGCTTCGCTTTCGCGCAGATAAAACATTTGTTGCTGTCGCTTCGCTTTCGCACAGATAAAACATTTGTCGCTGACGCTTCGCTTTCGCGCAGAGCAGAGCTTCCTGTGGGCGAGCGTCGAGCCGCTTCCTACGCTAAAGGAACGAAGGATAAATGCGTCACGTCCTGTGACAATGCCTTCGTGACCAACATCATGTTGGCCTCAGGGTCTCGCCTGTCTCGCTTTCCCACGGGAGTCGAGTAGCCTTCCACTCCAATCGGCGATAGTGTAGAACTTTTATTAATTTTATGTATATCAAAAGTGAATGCTATGGCTACTCACCATAATCAAACAGAAGAAACTTATAACAATAATGCTATTGTACACCTGATCTTGCTGACGCTATGTTAACACTACGCTTTCGCGAAAGACATGCTAGAAGGTACATACTATGAGAAGTGGTTGATTGGAGTGGAGACTAGGCGACTCCTTGGGGATCAGCAATAGAGGAACGAAGGCTAAAATCATCACATCCTGTGATAACTCCTTCGTGACCAAAATCCTGTTGCCCCGACGCCCCCAGGAAAGCGCCCAGTCGGAACGGAAATCAACCCCTCGCTTTGCTGAAGAACTATACTTTATTATATCGTAACTGCCATTCTGCATAGGTGTTTGGTTGTGCTGCTATATGTAAAGAAAGCCGCTAGCAATTACGTTTCCTTGTCGTTGCTAGCGGCTTAATCATGCTTGCCTAGTTATTAAGACAGAAAAAAATCGATTTGCGCCAAATGCGAAATCGATTTTTTGGAAGCGACGATTAAACGCGCTCGATTTTACCTGATTTTAATGCACGAGCAGAAACCCATACACGTTTTGGTTTACCGTCTACTAAGATACGAACTTTTTGAAGGTTAGCACCCCATGTACGTTTGCTAGCGTTCATAGCGTGGGAACGGTTGTTACCAGTACGAGCTTTACGTCCAGTGATTACACATTGTTTTGGCATGTTGTATTCCCTCCTTACTGTTAATGCTGAAAGATTATTATTTCAGTTCGGTATTTCACATACCATAATAATTTAACATACGATGACGTTCAGTGCAATAGTTTTCACATAACCTTTCAAGAAAAAAACCTTTACAGACAAAAAACACTTGTTAAAAAATGGGTGTTAATTCCTAGATAAAACAATTATTGGGAGAAATAATTGGAAGTTTTCAATTTTACCCCGCCCGATTGGAGAATACTCATCATCAATAGGTGATCAAAAAGCTTCATTTTATTTTCCTCGGTAACCAAGCTTCATGGAAACACGTTTACCAGTTTCCACTAAACGCTCTGCAAGGGTATTAATATGTTCTGCTGAAACGTTAAAGCTAACAAAACCTATACTTATTGCACCGACTACTTCATTGAAACCATTTACAATGGATACTGCGATTGAGGATGTTCCTGCCGTTCTTTCCCCATGACTAATGGCAAATCCTTGTAGTCTTATTTGATCAAGCTGTGCCTCTAATTCAGAGATTTCTTCATGAGGAATAAGCTGTTCAATAATTTCCCTTGCTTGAGAAACAGGCAGTGTGGCTAAAATTGCTTTATTTGCGGCCCCGATATGCATCGGTATACGAATGCCTAACTGATCGTAAATTCGAATCGGGTTAGTTGCACTGTCTATTCTTTCAATAATAATTGTATCTAAACCAGCGGGCTTACTTAAATAGACGCTTTCTTCGACTTCTCTTGCTAAACGTTCTAGTTCTGGCCTAATTTTACTAATGTAGTCCATCGTATCATACACTTGCAAGCCAAGTTCCATCCATATCGTACCAAGCCGATATTGTTTAGTTTGATCGTCTTGTTCGATCATTCCTTCTTTAATCATCGCTTTTAAAATTCTATGTAATGTACTAAGTGGTAAATTGCATTTTGTCGAAAGCTCTGAAATGGACAAGCTATTTTCACTTGCTTTAGAAGCCAAAACTTTAGCGATTGTCATAGCTCGTTCTAATAATTGCATTCATAACCCACCTCTCCTTCATTTATTTTATTTTTATTCATGGCCTACGTCTAGCTACATAATCGTGGATATTTGTTTCATTCTGTCTCCTTCTTATAGGTGATGAATATATTAATTTTTCTAAATATATTGACATTATACCTTAAAGCACATATATTTTTCATATAAACTTTCCTCTTAACGGAAACGTTTTCCACTACGCGGAAAAGGGGTGAAAGGAATGCATTATTGTTCATCAATGTATGCACCTTTGAGACACGTAATAGTAAAACATCCAAAAGATGCTTTCCGAAACCAAGAGCATCTTAGCGATGAATGGAAAACATTTAACTACTTATCAGAACCTAGCTATAATGAGGCTCTTAAAGAATATGCAAAATTTATGAGCATTCTAGAAAAGTATGTTGAAAAAATTGATTTTTTACCAGAATCAGGTGAAGTAGGGCTTGATTCGCTGTATGCGCATGATCCTGTAAAATTCACACCAAATGGTGCCATTATCTTAAAATCGGGCAAAAAATCAAGACAGCCAGAAGCAACTGTTTATAAAGAGTTTTTACAGGAAAAGGGCATTCCGGTTATCGGAGAATTGACTGGAGAAGCTGTATCAGATGGTGGCGATATTGTTTGGCTTGATGATCGTACACTTGTTGTAGGTCGAGGCTATCGAACGAATGATGAAGCTATTCGTCAGCTAAAGGACATGACGAAGGATGTTGTCGATGAATTCATTGTTGTGCAGCTACCGCATGATTTAGGAGAAGCAGAATGTTTACACTTAATGTCTTTCATTAGTATGGTAGACAAGGATTTAGCGGTTGTCCATTCACGATTAATGCCAGTTTTCTTCCGTCAGCTTCTAATCGACCGAGATATTAAATTAATTGAGGTCCCAAAAGATGAATACGATGCGCTAGGCTGTAACGTTTTAGCACTTGCACCTAGAGTATGTCTTATTCCAAATGGAAATCCGATGACAAAGCAACAATTACTTCATGCAGGTGTAACAGTTTACGAATATAAAGGAAATGAAATTTCGATAAAAGGAACAGGTGGACCAACGTGTTTAACCTGCCCGGTAGTAAGAGAAAAAAAGGAGATGAAGTAAAATGTTTAAAAATGTTATTGTAAAAAACCCAGGAAATAGTTATGTAAATGGTTTAACGACTAGTGACTTAGGAAAGCCGATGTTAGAAAAATTATTTGAGCAGCATGAAAAATATGTTGAAGCCTTAAAGAAATGTGGCGTGGAAGTTACACAGCTTCAAGCGAATGAAGCCTTTCCGGATTCAACGTTCGTAGAGGATACGGCAGTTTTAACACCTGAATTTTCCATTATTTCAAATCCAGGGGCCGAAGCTCGTAATCGCGAGATTGAGGAAATCGTACCGGCTGTTAAAAAGTTCTATGAAAAATCATATTATATCGAAGGCCCAGGAACACTTGATGGCGGAGATGTATTGCAGGCAGAAAAGCAATTTTATGTCGGTATCTCTGATCGTACTAATGAAGAAGGGGCTCGACAATTTAAAGAAATCGTAGAAAAAGAAGGCTATGAGGCAACGATTGTTCCGCTAAAGGAATTTTTCCATTTAAAAACGGGCATCGCATATGTTGGAGAAAATCGTATGGTAGTAGCAGGTGAGTTTATCGATCACCCTGCATTCGAATCCTATGAAAAAATTATTATTCCAAAAGAGGATGAGTATTCAGCAAACTGTATTCAAGTTAATGATTATGTCATTATTCCAGCAGGCTACCCAGAAACAAATCGTAAATTAAACGATCTAGGTTACCAAACAATTGAGCTTGAAATGTCTGAATTTAGAAAACATGATGGTGGGCTAAGTTGTTTGTCATTGCGTTTTTAGTTCAATGAAAAAATACCCAATCAATATCAAGTATACCTTGGCATAATCCCGTGACACCCGCTGAAAGAAGTTAAATAGGATAAATTGATTAGGTACTTTAGTAGGATTAATGTCAGAACATTCAATATATTAATAACAACTAGAGAGTGGGGATGGATGTTGAGTAAAGGGGAACAACGGCAAGATCATCAATTAAACCGTTCAATGAAGAGTCGGCATTTATTAATGCTATCGCTCGGAGGAGTTATTGGAACAGGACTATTTTTAAATGTTGGCTTTACAATTAATCAGGCAGGTCCTGGAGGGGCATTAATTGGTTATTTATTTGGTGGCTTAATATTGTACATGGTTATGAATTGTCTTGGAGAATTAGCGGTTTATATGCCTGTAACTGGTTCTTTCCAAACCTATGCAACACGTTTTATCAGTCCTTCAGCAGGGTTTTCTTTAGGATGGATGTATTTTGTCGGGTCAGCTGCCACAGCGGGGGTAGAATTTACAGCAGCGGGAATTTTGATGCAGCATTGGTTCCCCGGTGTCCCTATTTGGATTTGGTGTGCAATATTTATGGTCCTGTTATTTACTTTAAATGCATTAACAACTAGAGGCTTTGCAGAAGCAGAATTCTGGTTTGCAAGTATTAAAGTTATTGCAGTGATTGCATTTATCGTTATAGGGGTGGCAGCAATCTTTGGGTTGATTCCGTTAGCTGATCGTCCTACACCACACTTTACGAATTTAGCACCGTCTGGTTTATTACCGGCAGGTATTTCAATCATATTTGTCACAATGATGAATGTTATCTTTTCTTATCAAGGTTCTGAACTTGTTGGTATTGCTGCAGGAGAAACTGAAAATCCAGAAAAAAATATTCCTCGGGCAATAAAGACAATTCTTTTCAGGATTATTGTCTTCTATATTGCTTCTATTATTGTTTTATCTGCGATATTCCCTTCATCGGAGCTTGGACTACTGGAAAGTCCATTTGTCACATTGATGAATTTAGCTGGCGTTCCATATGCAGCTGGTATTATGAACTTTGTTATTTTAACGGCGATATTATCAGTAGGTAACTCGTGTCTATATGCGTCCACACGTTTATTATGGTCGATGTCAAAAGAGGGAATGGCACCTAAACTATTTGGACGACTAACGAAAAATAAAGTGCCATTCAATGCACTCGTTTTTACGATGCTTTTCTCGCTGCTTTCTTTATTAACGAGCGTGATGGAAGCAGATGCAGTTTTTGTTTTACTCATGTCTATTGCAGGGATTTCTGTAACCATTTCGTGGATGGGAATTTGCGCATCTCAATTGATGTTCCGGTATCGTTATGTGAAAGCAGGAGGGGATGTGGCTAATTTGAAATTTAAAACGCCATTTTATCCGTTGATTCCGGTGTTCAGTATTATTTTTTGTATGCTAATTCTTGTCTTTTTAGCATTCGATCCAACACAAAGAGTTGGCTTGCTATATGGTATTGGATTCTTTATCGCTTGCATGACTTTCTATAAATTGAAATTGAGTAAAACTACTACAGTTTCTTCTGAGGTTAACTCATCACCATAACGTGTGGTTGATTTCCGTTCCGACTGGGCGCTTTGTTGCTGACGCTTCGCTTTCGCACAGAGCAAAGCTTCCTGGGGGCGTCTGATGAGCCGCTTGGGCCAACACGATGTTGGTCACGAAGGCGTTATCACAGGATGTGATGCTCTTAGCCTTCGTTCCCCTATCTGCTCGCTCCAGGGTCTCATCTGTGACGCTGATCCCCAAGGAGTCGCCCAGTCTCCACTCCAATCAACTTATATACATGGTATTCGTTTTATAAAATGTCATCTCAACTTTTGGTGATGAAATTGAAGTGAAAAATGAGGAATCATGTGATATACATTGAAATGAAATTGTAATTGATTTGAGAAAATGAAGGAGAATTTTTATGAATGTTTATCTTTGGAATACGCCTGAAAAGCTACGTGCATTATTATGTGAAATTGTCAGTTGGGAAAGTAGGACATTAACTAAAGGTGAACATGAATTTGCCTATAAATTAAAAACTAAATTGCAAACGCTTTCTTATTTTCAGGAAAACCCAGAATTTATTGAATTACATGATGCGGGCCTTGAACGCAATGCTGTGACTGCCTTGTATAGGCACCCATCTGCAACAGAAACAGTTGTGTTAATTAGTCATTTTGATACGGTCCATACTGAAGAATATGGCGAGCTGGAACCATTAGCCTTTTACCCTGAAGAGCTGACAAAAAAGCTAATGGAACCTAAATACAAAAAGGATTTACCTGAAGCGGCAAGAATTGATTTGGAAACAGGCAACTATTTATTTGGTCGTGGGACGATGGATATGAAAATGGGACTTGCTTTGCATATGCAGTTGATTGAAAAGGCAAGTATTGAAGAATGGCCCATCAATCTTATTTTAACGGCAGTGCCAGATGAAGAAGTAAATTCTGCTGGGATGCGTGCAGCAGTTGTAGAGCTTGTCAGACTTCGCGAACAGCACGGACTTACTTATAAACTATTTTTAAATAGTGAGCCTTCTTTTTCACAAGGACCAGCTGATACCAATGAATATATTTATTCAGGAACTATCGGTAAAATTATGCCTGCTGCCTTATTTTACGGAAAAGAGACACATGTGGGTGAGCCATTAAAAGGAATGACCGCAAATTTTATTGCTTCCTACATGACGCAGCATATGGAGTGGAATCCGATTTTCCGTGAGACAGATCTTGGTGAAAGTACGCCATTACCTGTATCCTTACAATTAAAAGATTTGAAAATGGAGTATTCTACACAAACACCATATCGTGCAGCAGCCCTTTACAATGTGTTTTTATTAAAGCGCACGGCATCGGAAGTAATGGATATTTTTGAACAAGTTGCATGGGAAGCAATGTCAGCTTGTAATGAACAATATAAGCGAATTTGTGAGCGAGAAAAGGTACAAGGCGTAGGTGAAGTCAACGTACTTCGTTATGAGGCACTTTTAGAGTATGCGATGAATAAATTAGGCGCCGAGGAAGTAAATTTTATTAAAAGGCAAGTTCTTGAGAATAGCGCATGGGATGATCGAGAGAAATCTATTCGTATTGTGGATCAGCTAATGATTCGTTGCCAAGAATTATCACCAGCAACAGTGTTGTTATATGCACCACCTTACTATCCGGCGATCAACTCATCCAATCATCCTCTTGTTATACAATCAATTGAATTGATGAAGAAAACAGCCCAAACATTTACTATTGAAGTGGAGCAAATTCACTATTTTAATGGAATTTGTGATTTGAGTTATGTCAATTATTCGGATAACTCTAATGAATGGATAGCATTCGAACGCAACACACCTGTATGGGGAGACACGTATAGTATTCCGTTTGAAGCAATGTCAGCATTACAGGGCCCTGTTTTAAATGTTGGGCCTTTCGGCAAGGATGCCCACCAAAAGACGGAAAGACTACATGTGGATAGCGCATTTAAGGAAATGCCAGTGATGCTTGATACGCTTATTAAAAGCCTGTTTTAAATTGATAATAGAAATGGATCTAAGTAAGGAAGCTGATGCTAAATGGTATCGGCTTTTTTGATGATTTGCTAAATAAGTGCAACAGTTACTTCTTAAAAGTCCAGTGCTGTTTTCTAACCAAGACATTTTCTTGTCGATTAATATTAGCGTTTGTGTTTCTGTGGATTTTCTCTTGAGACATGATTAAAATTCATTTTCGTTAAGTGGCTATTGTGGGGATGACACTGTTTGATACGGTTTTTGGAAACATTGGTGCGAAACTTCTAAAAGCCGCAGATATCATAAGATAATGGACAGACAAAATGCCTGTCCATTCTGTGTTTTAGGATAGGGAAATTATAACGCAAGTGATTATTCTTTTATTTCTGGTAAAGTATCTGCTCATTTGTTGAATACTACTAATCATTTCTATTAAGTCAGTGGTTGTTCTGTAACTATTGAATGAGCATTCAACTAAACCATTTTATTGATAAATCCATTGTTTTTCTGATGTGCTGTTTAAATTGTATTCTGCACTTGTGATTTTTCCTGATGAATCTTCAGAAATAATACCAACCGTATCAAGATTTTTTTCTATTAAAATTAAAGTATTTGGTTTTCTCTCAATATTCTTATTGTAATACTCTGAGTAAATAATATTAGAAACTTTTTCATAATCTTCTGTACTATAAATCTCTTTTAAGATGCTATCTACATCTTCCAAATTGCTTATATAGTAAGAATCAAAATCAAGAGCCAACTGATTTTTCGCTCTATTTAGTAGCTGTGTTTCATATGTGTGTAGCATTTCATCAGAATACTCTTCATGTGAAGTGGAATAATTAGAAGCACATCCTCCAACCAAAAACAGGGGTATTATTATACAAGAAGTAGTAATAATTATTACCTTTCTCAAAGGTATTTCCCCCTTAGTTTACGGTGATTTTTCCATTTTGATCACAGTATATAGTCAATGTATGAGAGTTATTATAAATTGAATCCTTGTAAAGTGTAAAATAACCACTCACATACATGTAACTATTAGATATCCAGTTCCATCCAGATACAGCGGTACCTGACCATCCCTTAGCGTAATTTCCCATCCATGCTCGGTTCCCTGATTCTAAAACTCTCTTTCCATCATAATAAAATGTGACACTTAGAGAATATTCTGCAACTGTAGAGCCAGAAGAAGTAAGGTAAAACCTTCCCGTTGCGGTTTTACTTTTATAGGATCCACGCGCATTTGGATTTGTTACATCCACTTCATCAATTTCATAATAGACCACTTCATCACTAGTTAGTACAATTTTCTGCAATCCTTCTAACTCATAAACTTCTGCATCCGTCTGTTCCTCAGCAAATACACTACTTGATACACTAAAGAAAATTGTTAGAGATAATACTATACTTAACATATTTTTAAGTTTTTTCATGTCTATCACTCCATTCTTATTGTCATAGTTTCTTTAATCCCGACAAAATACATAATTAGATTTGGCTCATCCGAATGTCTAATAAGAAATATCCTTTGGCATAGAAGAAAAATGAAATAATGTATCATTGTTTGTCAGCTTTTACCACCCCCGAAAAATAAATTATATATATAGCTTAACCAATGTACTGAATTTTCGCAATATTCGACAAAAAACAACAAGAATGATTTCTTTGCGTAGAACAATCCAAAATGTTTAGGTTTGTTTGATCTTCTTTTACTTCTGCTTTCCTGTGACTTGCGTACTAAATATATCGATCATTCTGAAGTCGATGAAGCAAAGAGCTATTGATTTTTTCGGTTGCTCCTACCATTGTTATGTTTGGTATCATGACTTGCTTTCATGGCTTTGTATCGATATGCAATTGCTTTTATTATAAAATTGCTGATCTTCATGTTGACAAAATGAAAGGATTGTCGGCTGATGCCGTTTTTAACTGCTTAAAATGCTATGTGTACACAAAATAGTAAGTAGCTAATTGCATAACATTGGTTGTGGATGCCATTTGTTAAAACTTATTCCATAGCTGATCAAGCACTATACACAGCAAAGCAAAAAGCTCGTAACAACTTTTACAGCAAAAGTGGAAATTTCGATGAAGATGTATGTTTACCTTTATAATGTCAGAAAAACGTTGGTACAGTGCGCTTTCATGCCTTCCAAGGTTGCTTAATGTATAACGAAAGTGTTACAATATCATTTAGTCAAAAAGAGCCAAGGGGGCATTTCTATGTCAATTGAGTTAAATAATGAATTCGGCCAAATTGATATTTCAACTGATGTACTTGCACAAATAGCTGGTGGCGCTGCTGTAGAGTGCTACGGTATTGTTGGCATGGCATCTAAACATCAAATTCGTGATGGTCTAACTGATATTTTACGTAAAGAAAATTTCGCAAAAGGTGTTGTAATTCGAAAAAAGGACGACGATTTACATATTGATATGTACATTATTGTTAGTTACGGGACAAAAATTTCGGAAGTTGCTTACCAAGTACAATCGAAAGTGAAATATACAGTAGATAAAACATTAGGTATGAGCGTAAAATCTGTCAATATCTTTGTGCAGGGCGTTCGTGTAGCGAATGATTAAGGAGGAACTAAATCGAATGCAGTCTTTAGACGGAATAAAGTTTGCAGAAATGGTGCAAATGGGTGCCCATCACCTATTCCAAAATGCAAATTATGTTGATTCATTAAATGTATTTCCAGTACCAGATGGTGATACAGGAACGAATATGAACTTATCGATGACATCTGGTGCAAAGGAAACAGAGCAATATGTCTCAGAACATATCGGCAAAACATCCCAAGCTTTATCAAAAGGTTTACTTATGGGAGCACGCGGGAATTCTGGCGTTATTTTATCGCAGTTATTCCGTGGCTTTGGTAAATTTATTGAAAAAGAAGCGACAATTGATGCCAAAGGTTTAGCAGGTGCTTTCCAAGCTGGCGTTGAAACTGCCTATAAAGCAGTAATGAAGCCGGTTGAAGGAACGATTTTAACAGTTGCGCGTGAAGCGGCGAAAAAAGGCGTGGAAGTGGCAGAAACTGAAACCGATATCATTGCAGTGATGGAAGCATTTACTGCTGAAGCACAGGCTTCATTAGAGCGTACACCTGAGCTTTTACCTGTTCTAAAAGAAGTAGGTGTTGTAGATAGTGGCGGCCAGGGTCTATTATTTGTATATGAAGGATTTTTAGCATCCTTAAAAGGTGAGCCATTACCGGTGAAAAATGAAGCAACTTTAGATGATTTAATTAATGCAGAGCATCATAGAGCACAAGATTTCATGAGTACTGTGGATATTGAGTTCGGGTATTGTACAGAAATCATGGTACGTTTTGAAGAAGGAAAAGAGCCGTTTAGCGAGGAACAATTCCGTAATGAATTAAACCCTCTAGGTGATTCTTTACTTGTTATTTCAGATGAAGAGATTGCAAAAGTGCATATTCATTCTGAGCAACCAGGCTCTGTTTTAGCAATGGGTCAAAAATATGGTAGCCTTATTAAAATTAAGGTCGACAATATGCGTGAACAGCATTCTGCCATTGTTGGTGAGGATCATAAAGCACCTTCTGCCAAAAAAGCAGAAAAGCATCCATATGCAATTGTAACGATTGCAATGGGCGAGGGAGTTGCTGAATTACTTCGTTCAATTGGTGCTTCTTATGTTATTGAAGGCGGTCAAACAATGAACCCTTCAACTGAAGATATTGTGAAGGCGGTACAGGAAATTGGTGCTGAAAAAGTATTGATATTACCAAATAACAAAAATATCGTCATGGCAGCAGAACAAGCAGTAGAGCTTTTAGATATCGAAGCGGCTGTAGTTCCAACGAAAACAATCCCTCAAGGTATGGCGGCGATTCTATCGTTTAATCCTGAGGCGACAGTTGAAATGAACCAAGCAACAATGACAGAAGCTTATGCAAATGTTAAAACAGGTCAAGTAACTTATGCAGTTCGAGATACATCTATTGATGGTGTGGAAATTCATAAGGACGATTTCATGGCTCTTGCTGAAGGTAAAATTGTATTATCTACTCCAGCATTAAAAGATGCCGCTGAGAAGGTAATTACTGATTTAGTGGATGAAGATGCAGAAATTGTAACAGTTATTTATGGTGAGGATACAACAGAAGAAAATGCCTCGGAATTAGTGAAATTTATTGAAGCGAAGTATCCAGAGGTTGAAGTAGAGTTATTTAATGGTAAACAAGGATTATATCCATATATTATTTCGGTAGAATAATTCAATGCTACTTTGCGGATAAGTAGACAAAGCAGTGCACACAACGTGTACTGCTTTTGTTTATGGTACAAAGAGATCAGGGGATTATATAGTATATAAGTTAGCTAAAATTAACGATTTGATGTACGCATCCATAGGACAGTGTATTTGGAAATGCTGGAATATCGGCAGTTTGAAATCACTGTTTATTGGGAGTAGACAAAAGTTAATCAATATTTCCATTGTATAAATTATAGTCGTGTAAATTTTCTGAAAGTTGATAAAGAAATGTTTTGCTTTTATAGTAACTATCAAGCATTATATAAGTAAAAAATCAAAAAAATTATATAGATAGAATAGAGGGGTGTTATTATGAAGTTTACTTCAGTATTTGATATTATTGGACCAGTGATGATTGGGCCTTCTTCTTCTCATACGGCAGGTGCCGCACGAATTGGACGTGTTGCTAGAGATTTATTTGGAAGACAACCAAAGTGGGCGAAAATACACTTATATGGTTCGTTTGCGGAAACGTATAAAGGACATGGAACAGATGTAGCTTTGATAGGGGGCTTATTAAATTACGATACATTTGATGAGCGGATTAAAACAGCTTTTGCCGATGCAGAAAAGGCAGGCTTAGATTATGAATTTATCCCAGAAACAGCAAATATGGAGCATCCGAATACAGCTCGCCTTGTGATTGGCGATGATGAAGGAGAGATGTCCGTTGTAGGTATTTCTATCGGTGGCGGTAAAATTGAAGTCAGTGAGGTTAATGGCTTCAAGTTGCGTCTAACAGGTGGTATGCCAGCAATTCTTGTTGTCCACGATGATCGTGCTGGTTGTATTGCCAATGTGGCAAATTGCTTAGCGATGCATGCGGTCAATATTGGACATATGGAGGTTTCTCGTATTGAACGTGGTTTAACAGCCCTTATGGTGATAGAAATCGATCAAAACATCGAGGATAAAGTATTACAACAAATTTCTTTAATACCACATATTTCGAAGGTTTCTAAAATTAATAACTAAGGAGGTGTCCCAATATGGACGTATTGTTTCATAATGTTCGTGAACTAGTTGAACGAGCAGAGCAAGAAGGAAAGCTAATTTCTGAAATTATGATAGAGCAGGAAATGTTAATAACTGGACGCACTAAGGAAGAAATTATACAGCAAATGGACAATAATTTAACGGTGATGGAGGAAGCTATTGAAAGAGGCTTGAAAGGTGTTAAATCTGTAACGGGTCTAACAGGCGGTGACGCCGTATTGCTTCAGAATTACATTGCACAAGGAAATTCATTGTCGGGGGATTTATTACTAGACGCGGTAAGTAAAGCAGTTGCGACAAATGAAGTTAATGCGGCTATGGGTACAATTTGTGCTACCCCAACTGCAGGCTCTGCTGGAGTTGTACCAGGGACGCTGTTTGCAGTGAAGAACAAACTAAATCCGACACGCGAGCAAATGATTCGTTATTTATTCACATCAGGTGCTTTTGGCTTCGTTGTTGCCAATAATGCTTCGATTTCTGGTGCTGCTGGTGGCTGTCAAGCAGAGGTTGGCTCAGCTGCTGGTATGGCAGCGGCTGCAATTGTTGAGATGGCTGGTGGTACGCCACAGCAATGTTCAGAAGCATTTGCCATTACACTCAAAAATATGCTAGGGCTTGTTTGTGATCCAGTAGCTGGATTAGTAGAGGTTCCTTGTGTTAAGCGGAATGCTATGGGAGCAGCAAATTCACTTGTGGCTGCGGATATGGCACTTGCAGGAGTCACAAGTCGCATTCCATGTGATGAAGTGATTGGCGCAATGTATCGAATTGGACAATCTATGAGTCCGAATTTAAAAGAAACGGCACGTGGAGGCCTAGCTGCAACACCAACAGGTAAAGCTATTAGCAAAGCCATTTTTGATAATGGGAATTTAGAAAGTATTAAGTCACTTCAAAAATAAAAATATGAAACACGCTTTTCCTAAGGGGAGGCGTGTTTTTTTGAGCTAAAGAGAAATACGTTCTTGGTGATACTACGTATTGTAAGGCAATTAAAAAGAAAATGACCTTTTGGTTTTTGACCTGAAGGCTTCTGCGTTTTTAGTAAGGAGTTGGGGTAGGATAACAGGCAACAGCATCAATCAATCCTTCGTCAAATCCGTAGAATGCCCAGTAGGAACCGTTCCATCTATATCCAGATACTTCACCCATTTCTATACGAGTAGGATAAAACCAAAATTCTCTACCATTTCTAAGCCATACATAAGTGTTTTGATATACACAGTCAATAACATAGGACACAGGAGGTTTTGATGGTCTGAAGGTTGGTGGTGGTTGTTGTGGCCTCATTGTCCCTTGAAGTGGAAAATATCCCAAGCGATTTCACTCCTTTTTCAACATTATATGCTGAGAAAAAATTAATGCATTTATTTAACAGGACTATTAAAAACCTAAAAATTGTAAAGCTATGTATTTCAACTAAAGGTGGGCTTTATTTGAAGCTCGAAATACAACAGAAGGCATCGAGGTGCTCTTTATGTGGGCCTACTTAAAGAAATAACTATCTAGGTGTGTTGATTAGAAATAAATAAGTTTATTATGGAGCGATAAAAGGGTTTTTTTGTTGCTATTTTGCTAATATATTCCCCATCTTAACTGATCGTAGCGGGAATCAGAGCCTTCTAATTAATTAGTATGGATAAAAATGGTTAATTAACACACCTGATAACTAGCAATCTAATTATTGATGAATTAAATTGCTATGTTAGTGAAAATGAAAAGTTATATAATAATATTGAAATTAATAATGCACAGGGTGAATTGATCAGAAGTGTTAAACGTAAGCAACAATATAACGAAAGCCAAAACAATCGTTAAGAAAGGGGAAAACTCATATGCTGAAAAATAGTATGGTGATACGAATGACTGCAGATAAAGTACTTGTGGTGAAAAACTTTGAAGGAGCTGTCGTGCAAGGTGACTGATTTAACGAACCCCGTTACTAATTTAAAGGGAATCGGGAAAGAAACAGCAGGACATTTAGAAGCATTGGGCATCGAGACGGTAGCGGATTTGTTATGGACGTTTCCGCATCGACACGAGGATTTTCGTTTAAAAGATTTGGCGCAAACACCACATAATGAACGTGTCACTGTTGAGTGTAAAGTTGAACGTGAACCAACAGTTTTGTTTTTAGGTCGCAATAAATCACGATTACAAGTGACGGTGTTGGCAGGTCGACATTTAGTGAAGGTTGTTTTTTTTAATCAAGGCTACTTGAAACAAAAGCTTGTACCTGGAGCTATTATTACCGTTACAGGTAAATGGGACCGAGGCAGACAAGTTATTAATGGAACGACAGTAACATTTGGTCCTAAGACCGATCAAGTTGACTTTGAACCTGTTTATAGTCTAAAAGGTTTGATTCCGCAAAAGCGTTTTCGTAAATATATGCGACAAGTGCTAGATGAGTTTGGTGCTGACATACCTGATGCTGTTCCGCAACGTTTACGGGAGGATTATAAGCTCGCTGCAATACGGGATGGGCTTGAAGGAATTCATTTCCCTATCGATGCAGGACATGCGAAGCAAGCTAGAAGACGCTTTGCCTATGAAGAGTTACTAAACTTTCAACTACGGATTCAAGCGTTACGTAAAATTCGAAAGGACAGTGAGCGTGGAACCGTTATACAGTTTGATTTGCAAAAGATACGTGCCTTTATTGCATCGTTACCATATGAATTAACGGGTGCACAAAAACGCGTCGTCAATGAAATTTGCAAAGATTTAAAAGAGCCACATCGTATGAACCGTTTACTCCAAGGTGATGTAGGGTCAGGGAAAACTGTTGTTGCGGCAATATGTTTATATGCGGCTATAACTGCTGGTTTTCAGGGGGCATTAATGGCACCGACGGAAATTTTAGCTGAGCAGCATGCTGAGAGTTTGAAGGAATGGTTTGAGCCATTTGGCGTAAGTGTAGCTTTACTATCGGGATCGACGAAAGCGAAGGAACGTCGTTTGCTTTTAGAAGAACTGGTAAATGGAGACATAGATATTTTAATTGGTACACATGCGCTAATTCAGCCAGATGTCGTTTTTTACAAGCTTGGTTTTGTAATTACAGATGAACAGCACCGTTTTGGTGTTGAGCAGCGTAGAATATTGCGTGATAAAGGAGAAAATCCAGATGTGCTCTTTATGACGGCGACGCCAATACCGCGTACACTCGCGATTACGGCATTTGGAGAAATGGATGTTTCAATGATCGATGAAATGCCGGCAGGGCGTAAGCAAATTGAAACACATTGGATGAAAAAAGAGCAATTTGGTTCTGTTATGTCAAAGCTAGAATTGGAGCTTGCTGCTGGTAGACAGGCTTATGCTATTTGTCCACTGATCGAGGAATCAGACAAGCTGGATGTACAAAATGCTGTGGAAATCTATGAGCAGCTTGCTGCATATTTTAATGGGCGTTACAATGTCGGATTAATGCATGGTCGCCTATCCGCGGATGAAAAAGACGCTGTCATGCGGGCCTTTAGTGAAGGAACTATTCATGTGCTTGTATCTACAACCGTTGTTGAGGTTGGGGTTAACGTGCCGAATGCAACTTTTATGATTATTTATGACGCTGAACGCTTCGGCTTAGCTCAGCTACATCAGCTACGCGGGCGTGTTGGACGAGGAGAACATCAGTCATATTGTGTGTTGCTTGCTGATCCAAAATCCGATGAAGGCAAAGAGCGAATGCAGTCGATGACGGAAACAAATGATGGCTTCCGCCTTGCTGAAAAGGATTTGGAATTACGTGGACCAGGGGATTTCTTTGGGCGTAAACAAAGTGGGTTGCCAGATTTTAAAGTAGCGGATTTAGTGCACGATTATCGAATCCTTGAAACTGCTAGAAAAGATGCGACGGATATGATTGGAACAGATGCTTTTTGGCATGATGATGAGTACAAATATTTACGTGACATGCTTGAAAATTCTGGCGTTTTACAAGGGGATCGCTTCGATTAATTGAACATGGATGCTTAATTAGGAATGTGAGTACTTGTTTATAAAACAAGTCTTGCATTCTTTTTTTATACTCTATATACTGATATTAGTACCAAGTGCTAATAACAACTAAAAAGGTGGCGAATGATGTTGAGACGAACGAAAAAAGAGCGACAGCGACTATTATCCGAAACGATAGCTGATAATCCATTCGTCACAGATGAACAGCTAGCAACACAGTTTCAGGTTAGTGTCCAAACAATTCGTTTAGATCGTATGGAATTAGCGATTCCGGAATTACGAGAACGAATTAAAGATGTTGCTTCAAAAACCTATGAAAATGAAGTAAAATCACTACCGATTGATGAAGTAATCGGAGAAATAATTGATATTGAATTGGATAATCGTGCATTATCTATTTTTGACGTAAAAGAAGAACATGTTTTTCAGCGCAATGGCATCGCACGTGGACATCATTTGTTTGCGCAGGCAAACTCATTAGCGGTAGCAGTTATTGACGACGAACTAGCATTAACAGTACACTCTAACATTTCCTTTGTGAAACCTGTTAGAGCTGGAGATCGTGTTATTACAAAAGCGATCGTTATCGGACGTGATGAAAAAAGTCATCGTACAAAAGTAGAGTTAACGTCCACTGTTAACGGTGAAACAGTTTTTGTTGGTGAATTTGATATGTACCGCACGAAAGGTAAAGGTGAACAACAATGAAATTAGCGCTTGATGGAATGGGTGGCGACAACGCACCGAAATCAGTTGTTGAAGGTGCTTTATTAGCATTAGAGCAAATTCCAAATTTAGAAATTCAATTATATGGTCAGCAGGAAAAGCTTGAACCATTTATAAAAATACATGATCGATTAACTGTAGTACATTGTGATGAAGTTGTCGAAGGGACAGACGATCCAGCACGCGCGGTTCGTCGTAAAAAGGATTCATCGATGGCACGAATGATGGATGCAGTTGAAGAAGGAAAGGCAGATGCTTGTCTTTCAGCAGGTAATACAGGAGCTTTAATGGCAGGAGGCTTATTTAAAGTAGGACGTATTGAAGGGATTGCTAGACCTGCTCTAGCTACTACACTTCCTACTTTAGATGGTAAGGGCTTTTTAATGCTTGATTTAGGAGCAAATGCAGACGCGCGACCTGAGCATTTATTGCAATATGCGATTATGGGCGATATTTATGCGAAAAAGGTAGGCGGTTTACAAAAGCCACGTATCGGCTTGTTAAACATCGGTACTGAGGATAAAAAAGGGAATGAATTAACGAAGGCGGCTTTTGGTTTATTAAAAGAAGCGGATTTAAACTTTATCGGTAACGTAGAAGCTCGTGATTTACTTGAAGGGGTAGCGGACGTTGTTGTAACAGACGGCTTTACAGGTAATATGGTGCTGAAATCGATAGAAGGTACTGCTGGTGCGTTATTTTCAATGTTAAAAGAAGCATTTATGGCTTCAACAAAAACAAAAATCTCGGCAGTGCTTATGAAAAATAATTTACGTGACCTAAAAAATAAAATGGACTACACAGAGTACGGTGGTGCAGGTTTGTTTGGTTTACAAGCACCTGTGATTAAGGCACATGGCTCATCCAATGCTAAAGCAATATACAGTGCAATTCGCCAAGCGAATACGATGGTTGAGCATACAGTCATCTCGACGATTACAGATACAGTACGTCACTTAGAAATTGAGTAACTTCTTTCAGCACCGGCTGAAATAGAAGAACTCAGTCTAAGAACGCCACGTCCTGTGGCAAAGACTGAGTGACCAACATCGTGTTGGCCCAAAGCCTCCGGCGGATGTCACGAAATCGGAAGGGAGTGCTTTGTGCAAGCACAAAGCCGATTCCGGACGCAATTATGCCGAGGCATAATTGATTAAAAAAGGGGATTAATGAGAAATGACGAAAATAGCATTTGTTTTTCCAGGCCAAGGTTCTCAAGTAGTTGGGATGGGGCAAGAGTTTATTGAGAATTCGGCAGAAAGTAAAGCATTTTACGAGCGTGCAAATCAATCACTTGGCTTTGAGCTATCTAAGCTTATGCTAGAGGGACCAGCCGAGGAGCTAACATTGACTTACCATGCTCAGCCTGCACTCCTAACTACAGGTGTGATGGTTGCAGAAAAATTACGTGCAGCAGGTATTGTGCCAAATTATGCAGCTGGACATTCACTTGGGGAATATGGCGCATTAGTAATCGCTGGTGTGCTATCGTTTGAGGATGCAGTGTCTGTTGTGCATAAGCGTGGGCTTTATATGAATGAAGCTGTACCTGCAGGGCAAGGTGCTATGGCAGCCATTCTAGGGATGGAGCTTGAGGCATTGCATGAAGTAACTGAAAAAGTATCTGCGGCAGGTGATCCAGTTCAAGTAGCAAATGTAAACTGTCCAGGACAAATCGTTATTTCTGGCACAAAGGAAGGCGTTGAAAAAGCTTCCTTAGCGGCAAAGGAAGCTGGTGCAAAACGAGCAATTCCTTTAGTTGTTAGTGGTCCATTCCATTCAGAACTAATGAGACCATCATCTGAAAAATTAAAAGAAACATTGGCTAATCTATCAATGTCAGCTCCACAAATTCCTGTAATCGGCAACGTAATGGCGAAAGAATTAGAGGATGTTCCGGCTATTCAACATGAGCTAGTAGAACAAGTATATAGCGCTGTGCAGTGGGAAGCATCTGTGCGTGAAATGATTGCACAAGGTGTGGATGTCTTTATTGAGTGTGGACCAGGCAAAGTATTAAGTGGATTAGTGAAAAAAATCGATCGATCTGTTACGACATACTGTGTTTATGATGAAACATCATTAGAGGCTGTACTAGAAGCGGCGAAGGAGTGGACAATTAATGCATAAATTAGAAGGTAAAGTAGCTGTTGTAACTGGTGCTTCACGTGGAATAGGACGTGCTATAGCATTAAAGCTTGCTAATGAGGGTGCTAAAGTTGTCGTAAACTACAGCGGTTCACAGGCAAAAGCAGAAGAAGTGGTCGCGGCGATTCAAGAGAATGGCGGCGAGGCAATTGCTGTACAAGCAAGTGTTTCAAAAACAGAAGAAGTTACAGCATTAATGGATGCAGCGGTGAAAACATTCGGCTCGCTTGATATTTTAGTGAATAATGCAGGTATAACTCGTGATAACTTGTTAATGCGTATGAAAGAAGATGAATGGGACGATGTGCTAGATACGAACCTAAAAGGCGTTTTCCTTTGTACAAAAGCAGTAACACGTCAAATGATGAAGCAACGCGCAGGCCGTATCATTAATATTTCATCGATTGTCGGTGTAGCTGGTAATGCGGGGCAAGCTAATTACGTAGCTGCAAAAGCAGGTGTTATTGGGTTAACTAAAACGACTGCTAAGGAATTAGCATCACGTAATATTTTAGTGAACGCGATTGCACCAGGCTTTATCGAAACTGAAATGACTGAACAACTACCAGAAGATCTAAAACAAGGTATGCTTACGCAAATTCCGCTAGCAAAACTTGGGCAGCCTGAGGATATCGCAAAGGCAGTAGCTTTTCTAGCTTCAGATGATGCTAACTATATGACTGGTCAAACGTTACATATAGATGGCGGCATGGTCATGTAATTTCGATTAGTCATAAATAATGATTTTTTGTATAATCATTTGAGGGGAGGTGAATGATTTGACTACAGTATTAGAACGCGTAACAAAAGTAATCGTGGACCGTTTAGGTGTTGAAGAAAGTGAAGTAACTCTAGAAGCTTCTTTCCGTGATGATTTAGGTGCTGACTCATTAGACGTAGTTGAGCTTGTAATGGAGCTTGAAGACGAATTCGATATGGAAATTTCTGATGAAGATGCTGAAAAAATCTCAACAGTAGGTTCTGCAATTTCATACATCGAAAGTAAAATAAACTAATTCGTTTTAACTTTATCTAGCAGAAACTTAATCACCTCTAGCGGTGCTGACATGACTGCGGTCATTTTACAATAAAAGTTTATGATTGAATAAAGTTAAAGCTTTTAGCAGAAATTACTCCTGCTTTTTCTTACATGTGAAGAGCAGAAAATGCTAAGGTGTATTTTTAAAAAAGGGACGAAATGGTTCGTTATGCGAACTGTGACCGTCCCTTTTTTTTATTTTGGAAAATAATTAAATGATAAAACTTCCAAAACATTGTATTTAAGCCGAAATACTTTTGCATAAATGCCTTGAAAAAGGTACACTTAAACGGTAGAAACTATTAGGAAGGCAGATTGTTCAATGGCTATGAAAAGAAAAGGAATTATGCAGAAATCGGGCGTACTTCCTGAAAAAGTACGCAATCAATTCGAGCTGTTACAGCATGAATTAACTATCACATTTAGTAATAAAAATTTATTGTATCAAGCATTCACGCATTCATCTTATGTGAATGAGCATCGCCGTAAATTGTTTACGGATAATGAGCGTCTTGAATTTTTAGGAGACGCAGTACTTGAACTGTCTGTTTCTAAATACCTTTTTGAGAAATACCCTCATATGAGTGAAGGTGAGTTAACGAAGCTACGGGCATCCATAGTATGTGAGCCATCACTTGTTATCTTTGCAAATGAATTAGGTTTTGGCCGCTTTGTATTACTCGGAAAAGGTGAGGAATTAACAGGTGGACGGGAACGCCCGGCGCTACTTGCAGATGTATTTGAGTCATTTGTTGGCGCCCTTTATTTAGATCAAGGCTTACAAACGGTTGTGTCCTTTTTAGAACGAATCGTATTCCCGAAAGTAGAAGTCGGTGCTTTTTCGCATGTGATGGATTTTAAAAGCCAATTGCAAGAAATGGTACAGCAAACAAATAACGGTCTTCTTCATTATGAAATTGTTGATGAAAAGGGTCCAGCACATAACCGTACCTTTGTATCGAGCGTACTGTTAAATGGACAGGAGCTCGGAATTGGTCGTGGGAAATCAAAAAAAGAAGCCGAGCAGCAAGCAGCGCAATGCGCAATGCGTATGATGCGTGAGCGCACTGCAAAAGAGGAGGCTTAATAGATGTTCCTAAAACGACTCGAAGTGATTGGCTTTAAATCTTTTGCGGAGCGCATTGGAATTGATTTTGTACCCGGTGTTACAGCAGTAGTTGGACCAAATGGCAGTGGAAAAAGTAATGTCATTGATGCCATTCGTTGGGTACTTGGGGAGCAATCGGCAAAGTCGTTACGTGGGGCAAAGATGGAGGATGTTATTTTTGCTGGGAGTGACTCACGTAAGCCACTAAACTTTGCAGAGGTAACACTAATTTTAGATAACACAGATGAACAGCTTGCTTTTTCGTATACAGAAGTCAGTGTAACAAGACGCGTATACCGTTCAGGTGATAGTGAATATTTACTTAATAACCAGCAGTGTCGCCTGAAGGATATTACGGACTTGTTTATGGACTCGGGACTTGGGAAAGAGGCCTTCTCCATTATTTCACAAGGCCGTGTCGATGAAATTTTAAATAGCCGACCTGATGACCGTCGTTCAATTTTTGAAGAGGCAGCTGGCGTGTTAAAGTATAAACTAAGAAAGAAAAAGGCAGAGCATAAGCTTGTTGAAACAGATGAAAATTTGTATCGTGTTTTAGATATTTTACATGAGCTAGATAGTCGTCTGGAGCCGTTAGAAATTCAGGCATCAAGTGCAAGAGATTATGTGCAAATGTCAACAGAGTTAAAGGATTTTGATATCGCCATCCTTGTGCACGATTTAAAAAATTGTGCACAATCTTTGCATGCTCTGAAAACTGAGTACACAGAGCTTTATGAAACAGAGCAAAAACAAGCTCATCATATTTCTTCGATAGATAAACAAACTGCTAGTATTCGTAAGCTTTTAAAAGAGCTAGATGACTATTTAGATACGACTCAGGCTGAGTTTGTTAATGCAACGATGGAGGTAGAGCGTTGGGATGGTCGTAAAGCGTTAATGGCTGAAAAGCGCCAAAATGCTTCTAATCAACTACTTCAATTAAATACGGCATTACAAGAAGCAAAAGATGAGGTTGAGGCTCTTATAGCTCAAGAGCAAGAGAAAAAAGAATTGTTCGGTGAAAAGCAGCAAGAGGTATCAGAGCTGAAACAAAGCATTAAGCAAGTAGAGCAATCTTTAAATCGCTCTGTTTCTGAAATTGAACAAGAAATTGAAGAACAAAAAAATCGATATATCGACTCCTTAAACGAAGAAGCAACAGTAAAAAATGAATTAAAAAATATTGAACAACAATTAGTGCAGCAAAAAGCGATGGCGGCACGAATGTCAGGCCAAACGGATGAAATCGGGCAAGAACTTGCAGAAATTCTAGCGGAAAAAGAGAAGTTAGTTGTTGCTCATACTACAACAACAAACGAATTACAGGAAAGACTTGAGCAATATGAAGCATTTCAAATACAGCTTAAGAACGTGAATGCATCATTTAATGAAAAGCAGGATATGCTTTATAAAGCTTATCAGCATCAGCAGCAACTTAAGGCTAGAAAAGATACGCTAGCTGAACTAGAAGCTGATTTCTCTGGGTTTTTCCATGGAGTAAAAGAAGTATTATTAGCGCGTGATAAAGGTGAATTAGCTGGAATTGAGGGAGCCGTTGCTGAGTTAATTCAAGTGGAAGGGAAATATTCTCAGGCTATTGAAACGGCTTTAGGGGCAGCCTCTCAGCATATTGTGACAACCGATGAACGATATGCGCAACAGGCGATTCATTGGTTAAAACAAAAAAGAGCTGGACGCGCAACATTTTTACCGAAAACCGTTATCAAGTCACGGAAAATCAATCTATCTATGATTCAGCAAGCCACTGAGCATCCAGCATTTGTTCGAATGGCTGATGCACTTGTCACGTTCGGTGAGGAGAACCGCACAATTGTCGAGAACCTCCTTGGCAATGTCATTGTTGCATCAAGTTTAGAAGGTGCAAGTCAAATTGCTCGATTATGTGGGTTTAGATATCGTGTTGTAACACTTGATGGTGATATCGTCAATGCAGGCGGTTCATTAACGGGTGGTGCAACGAAGCAACAATCTTCACTTTTTACAAGAAAAGCGGAATTAGATGGTTTAATAGTAAAGCTAGAATCATTGGAAGCATCTATTTATAGTGCTGAACAGGCTGTCACGGATGAAAAAGAGAAGCTTGCAGTATTGCGAGACAAAGTAGAACAATTGAAACTTGACGGTGAACAACTACGAAAAGATGAAATGCAACAAGCGGGTCGTATTCGTGAGCTAGAGGTTGTCGAGAAAAGCTTATCTGCACGAGTATCTTTTGCTTCTAATGAAACGCAAGATGTAAAAACTCGCGAAGAGGCATTGTTAGCTCAAAAGGAAGCGGCTACGGAGCGTTTAACGGCACTAGCAACAGAGCTGTTAGAGATAAATGAAACAGTGGAACAACTAAGTAAAGTGAAGCTACAAAGTGAATCGGAGAAAGATGTACTTCGTGAGCAGTCAGCAGAAAAACGCTCGCAGTTAGCAGTAATGCAGGAGCAAATGTCACAAGTGCAAATTGCTACAGCAGAGTTAGCCCTACAATTAAACAAAGCTCGTCAAAAAGTCGACAATATTTCTCAGGAAATAATCTGGCTTCAATCTGATGAATCGACAAAACTTTTAAGCGATGAAGAAGTGGATGAGCAGGTTGCTACGTGGAAAGCGCGAAGAGATTCGCTGCAGGATACTATTTCACAGAAAAAAGATGAAAAAGTAGCACAACAACAAGAGCTTACTTCTTTAGAAGAACAGCTGAAAGAATTGCAACGTACACATAAAGGCTATCTTGAGGCGATCCGTGCAAATGAATTGAAGCGAAGTCGTGTAGAATTCGAAATCAATAATTTCAATGACCAGCTAGAAGAGAATTACCAGCTAACATTTGAAGAAGCTGAAGAGTTAGCCCTTGCAATTGAAGATGAAGAGCATATGCGACGTCGAGTGAAATTACTGAAGAAATCTATAGAAGAGCTAGGTCCTGTTAATTTGAGCGCCATTGAGGAATACGATCGGGTACTTGAACGCCATTCATTTTTAACAGAGCAGCGCGAGGATTTACTTGCTGCACAGGAAACATTACATGAGGCTATTAAAGAAATGGATGAAGAAATGACGCTACGATTTAGTGAAACATTCTATGCCATTCGAGAGCAATTTAAACGTGTATTCCGTGAATTGTTTGGTGGCGGTCAGGCAGATTTAGTATTATTGGACCCTCAAAACCTGCTTGAAACAGGGATAGAAATTGTAGCTCAACCACCAGGGAAAAAATTACAAAATCTAAGCTTGCTTTCTGGTGGTGAACGTGCACTAACTGCAATCGCTTTATTATTCTCCATCTTAAATATACGACCTGTACCATTCTGTATTCTCGATGAGGTAGAGGCGGCTTTAGATGAGGCAAATGTCGTTCGATATAGCCAATATTTGAAGAAATTTAGCCTTAATACGCAATTTATTGTCATCACACATCGTAAAGGAACGATGGAGGGAGCAGATGTGCTGTATGGTATTACAATGCAGGAATCTGGTGTATCTAAACTTGTATCAGTAAAATTAGAAGATGAACCCGAACTTGCGGAGCAAAGGAGCGAACAAGCATGAGTTTTTTTAAACGTTTAAAAGATAAATTGGTAGGCAACCCAGTCGAGGAAGAAAAAGTAGAAGAGATTACTGAAGAAGAAGCTGCTGAACAGAAACAAGACGAAGCAACAGAGCCTACTCAAATTGAAGAAATTGTAGAGGAAGTTGAAAAAGTAGAGGAAGTTTCTGTAACGGAAAGCTCAATTGAAACTGAAATTCCTGAAGCAATGGAAGATCAAGAACAACTAGAGCAACAAGAAGTGCAAGAAGTCGCGATAGTAGAAGAACCAGAAGAGGAGAAAAAACCTTCTGCATGGTCTATTACACAAAAGTTCAAGGCTGGACTGGAAAAAACACGTAATTCATTTACTTCAAAAGTGAATGATCTAGTTGCTCGCTATCGAAAAGTGGACGAAGATTTCTTTGAAGAATTAGAAGACTTATTATTACAGGCAGACGTTGGCTTTGAAACAGTAATGGAGCTAATGGACAAATTACGCTTCGAAGTTCAGCGTAAAAATATAAAAGATACAAACGGAATTCAAACGCTTATTTCTGAAAAACTTGTGGAAATTTATGAGCAAGGAGAAGAGGATTTAATCGAACTTAATATGCAACCTGAAGGTGAGCTTACTGTCGTTTTATTCGTTGGGGTAAACGGTGTTGGGAAAACGACTACCATCGGTAAACTTGCTCATCGTCTAAAATCACAAGGTAAAACAGTTGTTTTAGCGGCAGGCGATACTTTCCGTGCTGGTGCCATCGACCAATTACAAGTTTGGGGAGACCGTGTTGGTTGTGAAGTGATTAAACAATCGGAAGGCTCAGATCCAGCGGCGGTTATGTACGATGCAATTCGTGCAGCGAAAAACCGTAAAGCAGATGTGTTAATTTGTGATACAGCAGGGCGTCTGCAAAATAAAGTGAACTTAATGAATGAGCTTGAAAAAGTTCATCGAGTAATTTCTCGAGAGATACCGAATGCTCCGCATGAAGTACTATTAGCATTAGATGCAACAACAGGTCAAAATGCACTTGTTCAAGCACAAACATTTAAGGAAGCTACAAATGTAACAGGGATCGTTTTAACAAAGCTTGACGGCACTGCTAAAGGTGGTATTGTTCTTGCTATTCGAAATAAATTACACATTCCTGTGAAGTTTATTGGTCTTGGTGAAAAGATGGATGATTTACAACCATTTGATGCAGAGCGCTATGTGTATGGCTTATTTGCGGATGGTTTAGATAAAGAATTACAAAATAGTGAGGATTAACTTCTTTCAGCGGATATCCAAACACCCGCTGAAATAGAGGAACTCAGTCTAAGAACGCCACGTCCTGTGGCAACGACTGAGTGACCAACATCATGCTGCTGACGCTGCGTTAGCACTACGCTTTCGCGCAAAAAACATCTGTTGGCCTAAAGCCTCCGGCGGATGTCACGGAATCGGAAAGGAGTTCTTAGAGGATGTTAGCCTAAAATCATCGCATCCATGCGATAACGGCTAACTGACCTGCATCGGTAAAAACGCCACGTCCTGTGGCATTACCGAAATGACCGACATCGTGTCGGCCCTCGTGCAGGCCTAAGCACAAAGCCGATTCCGGACGCAATTATGCCGAGGCATAATTGATCAAGTAATTTGTTAATTGAAGCGCTCGTCTGTAGTCAGGTGGATCGCGTTGTTTAAAAGGGAAATACTAGCTATAGGTGAAAAACGCCTAAAAAGCAGTTAATTAAGGCTTTTAGACAAGGAGATTACCTTGACACAGACGGGCGCTTTTCGTTATGATACAAATGACTAATAACGGGAGGAGAAACATTCGATGCTACTTGAAAAAACAACACGCATGAACTTTCTCTTCGACTTTTATCAAGCATTATTAACAGATAAGCAACGAAGTTATATGGAGCTCTATTATTTAGATGATCACTCACTTGGAGAGATCGCTGAATCGTATGGGATTTCACGCCAAGCTGTTTATGATAATATTCGTCGAACAGAAGCGATGCTTGAAGAATATGAAGAAAAACTATGTTTACTTGAAAAATTTCAACAACGTACACAAATGCTTGCGCAGCTAACAACAGGGATTACAGAACAAAGTATGACAGTTGAAGAGCAGCTAACGCTTATAGAACAGTTGAAAGAATGGGATTAGGAGGCGAAAGCAATGGCTTTTGAAGGATTAGCGGAACGACTCCAAGGAACGATCCAAAAGATTAAAGGTAAAGGTAAAGTATCGGAACAAGACGTTAAAGAAATGATGCGAGAAGTCCGATTTGCTTTAATCGAGGCGGATGTTAACTTAAAAGTAGTCAAAGAATTCGTTAAAAAGGTCAGTGAACGTGCTATCGGTGTAGATGTTATGCAAAGCTTAACACCAGGTCAGCAAGTTATTAAAATCGTACAAGAAGAGTTAACAGAATTGATGGGTGGCGAGCAAAGCCCAATTAAATTTAATACAAAGCCACCAACTGTTATTATGATGGTCGGCTTACAAGGTGCAGGTAAAACGACAACTACTGGTAAATTGGCAAATGTGTTACGTAAAAAATATAATCGTAAGCCATTACTAGTTGCTGCAGACGTTTATCGTCCAGCTGCTGTTCAGCAGTTACAAACATTAGGAAAACAGTTATCCCTACCTGTTTTTGCGTTAGGAACCGATGTATCTCCAGTAGAAATTGCACGTCAGGCAATTGAATTGGCAAAAGAAGAACATCATGATGTCGTTATTATCGATACAGCTGGTCGCTTGCATATCGATGAAGATTTAATGCAAGAATTAAAAGATATTCGTGCGTTAAAAGAGCCGGATGAAGTATTCCTAGTTGTAGATGCTATGACAGGTCAGGATGCTGTCAACGTGGCAGAAAGCTTTAATGAAGCAGTCGGTATTACAGGGGTTGTTTTAACGAAGCTTGATGGTGATACACGTGGTGGTGCGGCGTTATCAATTCGTTCCGTTACACAGAAGCCGATTAAGTTTGTCGGTATGGGTGAGAAGCTGGATGCGCTAGAACCTTTCCATCCAGAGCGTATGGCGTCTCGTATATTAGGTATGGGTGACGTATTATCGCTTATTGAAAAGGCTCAGGCAAATGTTGACGAAGCGAAGGCTAAAGAACTAGAGGAAAAATTTAAAACCCAGAGCTTTACATTTGATGATTTTGTTGAACAATTGCAGCAAGTAAAGAAAATGGGTCCGCTTGACGAAATTTTAAAAATGTTACCAGGTGCCGGCAAAATCAAAGGCTTAGACAATGTTAAAGTTGATGATAAGCAAATGGGCCGCGTAGAAGCGATTATTTATTCGATGACACCTGCTGAGAAGACGAATCCGGAAATTATTAATGGTAGCCGTAAAAAGCGCATAGCGAAGGGTTCAGGGACATCAATTCAAGAGGTAAATCGTTTAATAAAGCAATTTGATGAAATGAAAAAAATGATGAAGCAAATGACAGGCATGGCAAGTGGCAAAGGAAAGAAAAAGATGAAACTACCAGGCTTCGATTCATTGTTTAAATAATAATTTTTAGGTGTTAAGAAAAAACACTTTACAAACAACCTAAACATTGATAATATACTATCTTGTGTGAAACTTATTCGGAGGTGCTATTAAAATGGCAGTTAAAATTCGCTTAAAACGTATGGGAGCTAAAAAATCTCCTTTCTATCGTATCGTAGTTGCAGACGCTCGTTCACCACGTGACGGTCGTTCAATCGAAACAGTTGGTACTTACAACCCACTTACTCAACCAGCTACTGTAAACATCGATGAAGAGAAAGCTCTTAAATGGTTAACTGACGGTGCGAAACCATCAGATACAGTGCGTAACTTGTTCTCAGAACAAGGAATCATGGAGAAATTCCATAACCAAAAATTCAGTAAATAATCGGGGGCGACGTCTTTGAAGCAGCTGATTGAAGCAATCGTTTTACCGTTAGTCGATTATCCAGAAGAAGTTCGTATAGAGACGGATGAAAATGCAAATCGAATTGTTTATAAACTTTTTGTTCATCCAGAGGATCGAGGGAAAGTCATAGGCAAGCAAGGGCGAGTAGCGAAAGCAATTCGTACAATTGTTTATTCAGCGGCGGGTAGTCACCATCAAAAAAAGACCTACGTCGATATATTGGATTGATAGAAAAGATTTTCACGCTCTTTTACATGCAACAAGCACTGGAGAGTCCTGATAGGTATGTTTACATGCATTTGGGAATTCGAAGTGGCCTTGAGGTAAAGCGGAAAATCTGGACTACAAAGGAAGGAGCTTGCCGGTTCCTTCCTTTTTTCATTATCATCATTACTTTGAGAGGTAATTGAACATAATGACATTAAGGGAGACTAGTCAACTTCTTAGCTATAACATCGTCCGCCAAAAGTTAATCTGCTACTTTAGGTGAAAGTGAGAGAAGGTTACTTTTGTTCTGGCTAGCTAGTAGCTTGACGGGGATAGGCATGTTTAGCAATTGTGTACTGTGCGAAAGCGAAGCGACAGCACAATTATGTCAAGGCGAAATTGATACGAGGTGAGATTTGAATGGAATGGTTTAATGTAGGTCGTATTGTCAATACACACGGTATTCGCGGCGAGGTGCGTGTGTTATCAACAACAGACTTTGAAGATGAGCGCTTCACAGTAGGAAATAAGCTTGCGGCGTTTAAAAAAGACGATAAAAAGCCAACATGGGTAACGATTGAATCAATGCGTCGTCATAAAAACTTCATTTTATTAACTTTTGAAGGAATGAATAACATCAACATTGTTGAACCTTTTAAAGAAGGAATGCTTAAAATTACAAAGGATCAATTGACAGATGATTTATTAAAGGAAAATGAATTTTTCTTCCATGAAATAATTGGCTGTACAATTGTATCTGAAGAAGGCGAAACGATCGGAGTAGTGGCCGATATTCTTCAAACAGGTGCAAATGATGTATGGGTAGTCAAGGGCAGTAAAAAAGAGCATTATATCCCATATATCGAGGACATCGTTAAGGAAATTGATGTTGATGAGAAGAAAATTGTGATACATGTAATGGAAGGCTTGTTATGATGAATATCAATGTGTTAAGTCTATTTCCTGATATGTTTACAGGCGTCTTTGGTGCATCCATATTAAAGAAAGCACAGGAAAAAGGTGCTGTACAGTTAGAAGTAACTGATATCCGTGGGTTTTCGGGTAACAAGCATAATCAAGTAGACGATTATCCGTATGGTGGTGGCGCGGGAATGGTATTAAAACCAGAGCCGATGTTTAGCGCTGTCGAGTCCATTACGGAAGGAAGAAATCCTCGTATCATTTTGATGTGTCCACAAGGTGAGCGTTTTACTCAAAAAAAGGCAGAAGAGCTAGCGCAAGAACAAGAACTAGTATTTTTATGTGGCCATTATGAAGGCTATGATGAACGCATTCGTCAGCATCTTGTTACAGACGAGATTTCAATTGGAGATTTCGTATTAACTGGTGGAGAGTTAGGGGCTATGACGGTTATAGATAGCGTTGTACGGCTTCTGCCGGGGGTTTTAGGACAAGAGGATTCCCACATACAAGATTCGTTCTCAACAGGTCTTCTAGAGCATCCACATTATACACGACCTGCTGAATTTCGTGGAATGAAAGTACCTGATATTTTACTATCGGGCAATCATGCGAAGATTGAGCAATGGCGTGAGGAAGAGTCTTTGAAAAGAACATTCGAGCGTCGTCCGGATTTACTCGAGAATTATCCGTTAACAGATAAGCAAAAATTGTATGTAGAAAAACTTAAAAACAACAATAAAGATGCTTGATTGCTATCTATATTTATGATAACATCTAATCTGTACTTCTATGTGGAGTACTGAATTACGGTGTTCCGCTGTGGCATAGATTGCGTGCAAGAGCATCTGTCTAAGGAGAGAAAACAATGTCAAACATTATTACAGAAATTACTAAAGCTCAGCTTCGCACTGATCTACCAACTTTCCGTCCTGGTGATACTGTTAAGGTACACGTGAAAGTAGTAGAGGGTACTCGTGAACGTGTCCAAGTATACGAAGGTGTAGTAATCAAACGTCGTGGTGGCGGTATTAGCGAAACTTTCACAGTTCGTAAAATTTCTTATGGTGTAGGTGTTGAACGTACATTCCCTGTACACACACCAAAAATCGCTAACTTAGAAGTTGTACGTCGTGGTAAAGTACGTCGTGCTAAACTTTACTACCTACGTAACCTACGTGGTAAAGCTGCTCGTATTAAAGAAATTCGATAATTATGACTTAAAAGTGAGGGGCTTGTGCAACAAGCCCTTTTTCTTTTTGCTTGTCATCTTAAATAGCTATCAACTAAAATGAGGATAGACAAGGGGGCAATTCTCGATGGAAAAACAGGTTAAGGAAAAGAATGAACTATGGGAATGGACAAAGGCACTTCTAATTGCATTTGCGATTGCAGCGATTATTCGTTATTTTTTATTTACACCTATTGCAGTAGATGGAGAGTCCATGATGCCAACCCTTGAAGATGGCGATCGAATGATTGTGAATAAAATTGGTTATAAAATAGGTGAACCAAAACGCTTTGATATTGTTGTATTCCATGCTCCAGAAAAGAAGAACTATATTAAACGTGTTATTGGGTTACCGGGAGATACTTTGGAATATAAAAATGATCAATTATACATTAACGGTGAACCGATAGACGAGCCTTATTTAGATGCTTACAAATCAAAAATTACAGAAGGTACTTTAACAGAGGATTTTACGTTAAACGACATTGATGTAAACCTAAAAGATAATGTAATTCCAGATGGTTATGTTTTCGTTATGGGAGATAATCGTCGATACAGTAAGGACAGTCGTCATATTGGACTCGTCGATCAGAAAGAGATTATTGGTAATACAAGTCTGATTTTCTGGCCGTTTAGTGATATTAAAATTGTAAAGTAATTCTTGAAAGGGAGGGCTAAACACTCCCTTTTTCTTTTAGTTTAGGAGGTATAGATATGACTATACAATGGTTTCCAGGGCATATGGCAAAGGCCCGAAGAGAAGTAACAGAAAAATTAAAGCTCGTTGATATTATATTTGAATTAATAGATGCACGTTTGCCTCTATCTTCCCGAAATCCGATGATAGACGAAGTGATTAATCAAAAACCACGTCTTCTTATTTTAAATAAATCAGATATGGCGGATGAGCAGGAAACACGTAAATGGGTTGAATACTTTGCTCAACGGGGCCATAAGGCAGTAGCAATCAATTCCCTTGAAGGCAAAGGATTACAGCAGGTGACAAAGGCTGCTCAAGAAATATTAAAAGAAAAATATGAGCGTATGAAGGCACGTGGGATGAAGCCAAGAGCTATTCGTGCAATGATTGTTGGAATTCCTAACGTAGGGAAATCGACGCTAATTAATCGTCTAGCAAAGAAAAATATAGCCAAAACAGGTAATACTCCGGGTGTAACTAAGGCTCAACAATGGATAAAGGTTGGCAAGGAGCTTGAATTACTCGATACGCCAGGTATTTTATGGCCGAAATTTGAAGATCAAGAAGTAGGCTACAAATTAGCCCTAACAGGTGCTATAAAGGATACTATAACGAATATGGAGGATTTAGCTGTATATGGTCTACGCTTTTTATCCATTCATTATCCAGCACGAATGGAAGAACGCTATGGCTTCCAGTTTGTACATGAAGATTTAGTTGAGACTTTCGACCATATCGGTAAACTTCGTCGTGTGTTCGGTCCTGGCGGAGAAATTGATTATGATCAAGTATCTCAACTAATCGTTAGAGATATTCGTGGTTTACAATTAGGCAAACTAACATTTGACTTTGTTCACGAACAACTTGAAAAAGAAGCAGAGCAGCAATAAAGAAAACTGTCATACTCACGTCATAAATCGTGAGCGTGACAGTTTTTCTTTTAGGAATACTTCTTCTTGCCGATATAGGATATAGAACGAGAAAAATAAGCAATAAATATTTTTGAATCAAAATAGGAGCTTTCCATTATAACGTAGGATTGATTTCCGTTCCGACTGGGCGCTTTCCTCGGGGCGTCCGATGAGCCGCTTGGGCCAACAGATGTTTTCTGCGCGAAAGCGTAGTGCTAACGAAGCGGCAGCAGCACCGATGTTGGTCACGAAGGCGTTATCACAGGATGTGATGTTTTTAGCCTTCGTTCCTCTATCGCTGGTACCCGAGGAGTCGCCCAGTCTCCAATCAATAAATATGCATGAAATACTCTAAATATAATTTTAGTGATGATTCAAAATCTGTTCTTTATAAAAAAGAATTGTTAGTATAAAAGCATATTGAGCAAAGTACGAGTGACGAGGAGGTTCAGGCCAAACACGTCGAAAAGCGTCCTCCTGAAGTGATTGTGCATACAAGTACATATTCCAAAATGGGAACACGCCAAAACGTTAAGGCGAATCTTTAGCAATAAAAAAACTATGAACTGAAAGAAGTATCGTCGAAAACTACTAGAACGTAAAATTAACGATTAACTTCTTTCGGCAAATGTCTTTTGTACCGAAAGCGTAGCGACAGGTACAGGTGTCCAAACACCCGCTGAAGTAGAGGAACTCAGTCTAAGAACGCCACGTCCTGTGGCAATTTATCTGTGCGAAAGCGTAGCGACAGCAACACATGACTGAGTGACCAACATCACGTTGGCCCAAAGCCTCCGGCGGATGTCACGGAATCGGAAAGGAGTTCTTAGGGGATGTTAGCCTAAGATCATCGCATCCATGCGATAACGGCTAACTGACCTGCATCGGTAAAAACGCCACGTCCTGTGGCATTACCGAAATGACCG
>NZ_JBNNUX010000032.1:0-49534 GCF_050280145.1 Lysinibacillus sp. NPDC093688 | reverse complement strand
CTCCTTTTAAATAGAACATCTTGAATCGCTTTCCAGACAGTAGAAGCGATTTTCTGGGAAGTATTGCTATCTATATGTTTTTTATAGTTATGTTGATGCTTTTTAATATACGCATGCAATTGATATTCACTTAATCCAAAAGATTGACGAATGTTATCTAATTCTTTTGCGGTCTGCTTCAATTCTTTTGAATCATTCGATTTTTTCGCTTTTTGATAGCCACGTAATTGATTTCGATAGTGTTTGGATTTTTGCATTAAAGTATATTGTTTTATTGCATAAGACAAAGTTGTGTTATAGAGTGTACGGGCAATTTCAAAACGTTTTAATAGGATATCCTTTTGCCATATATCTATTAGTAACTTGAGTTCTATAATAAAACAATCTTTCTTCCATTTCGTCATTACCCGCCACCCCTTTATCTTTCGATTATTCACAATATACAATATAAACATATGTTCTATAAAGAAAAAAGCACTTCATTCCTACCACCTCTGTGAGCTTGCCTGCAAAAATTGCTTGCGTTTCTAATTGCATTTAGGTGCTAAGTTAAATTACAAACTACTTCTATTTAATTCTGCTATAATAAGATATTTGATATCTGATAATTCGAAATCGTAAGTCGATGCTTTCTAGTATGTAATCTACAACAAGAAATGATTTATTCATATAAGGGGTGAAAGGGTTGGCTTGGGAGGTTTTTAGTATCATTGGAACAATTGCCTTTGCTATTTCCGGGGCAATAATTGCAATGGAGGAAGAATACGATTTATTCGGTGTCTATATACTCGGTATCGTAACTGCTTTCGGTGGTGGAGCTATACGAAATCTACTAATAGGTTTACCCGTAACTACACTGTGGGGACAGGATATGATGTTCCAAATTGCCATTGCAGCGATTACGCTATTTTTCTTATTTCCACATCGACTTATTAAGCATTGGCATCGCTGGGGCAATTTCACTGACGCTATTGGATTATCGGCATTTGCGATTCAAGGTGCTCTTTATGCTGTGAAGCTCGACATGCCTATTAGCGCAGTTATTGTAGCTGCTGTTTTAACAGGGTCAGGTGGTGGAATTGTCCGCGATTTATTAGCTAGACGACAACCATTAGTCCTCCGTGATGAAATCTATGGTGTTTGGGCAGCACTAGCCGGGCTTATTATCGGACTTCAACTATTTTCAGGCGATATCTTTATATATATATTATTTGGTGTGATTATCATACTAAGAATACTTTCATATATAAAAAAATGGCGTTTACCGTTACGGAAGTTGAATCGAGCATAGCTTTCTTTCCTTACACCGTTGTATAAAAACAAGCCCAAATAACATTATTTGAGCTTGTTTTTAATCTTATACCTGTTGTTACTCTTCTATCCCTATATGTCTTATCCACTCATTATAAATAACCATTTTTCACCACTATCATACTACTTTGCAGAGTGCATCCATGACAGCAATAATAGGCACCGAATGTAAACATTGAGCTGTATCTAAAAATTACTTTTTCAACAGTAACATAGCTTCCTCTAATGTAGCCATGTTTTTCATCATAGAGCTTGCTGCATCCAAAATAGGAAAGGCTAAAGCTGCACCAGACCCCTCTCCTAATCGCATATTCATTTGTAGCATCGGTTCAATTCCTAGCATTTCAGCGGCGATTTTTGCGCCTGGTTCTTCAGAGGCATGAGAAGGAATAATATAGTCTTTTACATTAGGTTCGAGCTCGTATGCAATAAGAGCAGCAATAGTAGAGATAAAACCATCAATAACAACAGGTTTGCGATGTGCAGCAGCAGCAAGTATCACCCCAGCCATTGCACCTATTTCTAACCCTCCGACTTTTGCAAGAATATCTATAGCATCATGACGATTTGGTTTGTTTAATGCAATAGCATTGTGAATGACCTCTACTTTATGTAATATCCCCCCTGGTCCAACACCTGCACCGAAGCCTGTCACTTCATTCGGATGACAATCACGAAGAACCGATAATATAGCAGCACTCGGTGTTGTATTACCAATGCCCATTTCACCTGTCCCAAGTACATTGATCCCATTTTTGATTTCTTCCGTAGCTACTTCAATTCCTACTTCAATTGATTGGATGGCTTCTTCCCTTGACATAGCAGGACCTTTTGCCATATTGTCCGTACCATATTTAATCTTTTTAATGATGACACCAGCATCATGCGGAATATCCTCTTTTACGCCAACGTCTACTGTGACAACTTTTGCATCTGTGATTTTTGCGATAGCACAGACACCCGTTCCTCCTCTAGGGAAATTTAACGTTTGAAAGACCGTCACATTTTGCGGATTTGATGTTACCCCTTCATCACAAACACCATGATCTGCTGCACAGACAATAATTGCTTTATTTTCAATCGTAGGAAATAGTTCACCTGTTATACCGGATAGTTGCACAGCTAGAGCCTCCAACCTCCCTAAGCTACTAGGTGGCTTGCAAAGTGCATCTATGCGTTCCCTTGCTTCCTCCATCATTTTGTGGTCAGCGCTTTGAATGTTTTGAATCGTTTGTTGTAATAATTGCATGAAAATTTCCCCTTTCTTTTTTGCCCTTGTTACTCGAAGAATGATTTAAAGAAAAAAATAAAAAGCCTGTAGTTTATTCCATAACAAATAAACTACAGACTTTTCCATCGTCTATATAATACGAAGCAGATAGGCAGGTCTCCTGGCTCAATTTCAACATTTCATAGAACCTTCCCAGAACGATGCTAGTGGCATTCTCTATGAAACTCCCTTTTACAGTGGTGGGACCGCTAAAGCTTTTCACTTTATTCCCTATTCTCCCGCAATGGGCACCTAATGCTTTTATGCAATTATTTTAAATTTACGACAAAGTGTTTAATGTGTCAATATTTCAAATCTTTAAGCTTCATTGGTTTTTAAAGTGAACGGCTATGCTTAATAATTCATATTTAAAAACTTTAACACAAAATATCAACGTAATCACTGCATTAGTAGTTAATACTAATAGTTCATTTAGATTAGTATTAAGATTTCGAATCCCTAAAATAAGTGTTTTTCTAATAGCTTCAATAATAATTAAGTGGATTAATAGAAACAATTAGCATTGGAAATTTTCAACAAATCACCATAAACACCCGATAGCGTGTCCAAAATCATGATAGATCCATGAGTATTAGTTCTCGTTTCAAATAAGTAATACATCGCACAAATTATTTCTTTTTCCAACAAAAAAAACGCATTAAGGATTGTTTTAATGTTTGATAAACAAACCCTTTTAAATAAAATACTGCAAAAATGATCTCAGAAACTCAAATGAAAGTTTTATCTATATGTACATATTCGAGAAAAATCCTTTGACTTATTGTCGCAGAGGTCATAACTTATGAAATTTGCTTTATCCATTTAATCGCAGCTTCAGCACGAGTTTCAACATTTAGTTTAGAGAAAATACTAGTAAGATTTTTTTCAATCGTTCGTTGGCTTAAGCTAAGTTCCATTGCAATTGTTTTATTTGGTAATCCGTCTTTTACTAAATCTAAAATTTTTTGTTCTCTTTCGGTCAACCTAGTTGATTTTTCTGTTTTAGAAAAATTCGAATTAAGTTGTTTAATTAAAGAAAGTGGCATGATAATTTTTTCTTCTAATGCATAATTGATAGTGTCAATCAATTGTTTTCTACTATCCGATTTACTAACAAATCCACAAACCCCTTTTTCTAACAAATCGGTAATATATCTTTCGATGTTATAGCCAGTGTAAATAATTGCAATTGCTTCTGGATGAATATTGATTATTTTTTCTATAAATTCCAAACCATCCGTATCTGGCAAATTAAAATCAACTAAATAAACGTCATAAGGTGCTTTGGTTAACTGTTGAAGGGCAAGATATGGATCCGTAAACACATCTGCATGACAATTTAGCTCGGCTTTTAATATGGCCTTAGTTCCTTCACCAATTGCAATATGATCATCCAACACCATTATTTTCAAGATCCTCACCTATTTTCATAGATATTTTGATTACTACACCAGATGGGTGATTAGGGGTGATTTCAAATGTACCTTGGTAATAATTAATCCGCGCTTGTATCCCCATTAGCCCAATACTTTTGATTTCGTTTAACTGATCATTCATATCTAGACCTATACCATCATCAATATATTCAATAATAAGTCTTTGAGCTTTTGATGTAAGGTTAATATGAACGATATGCGCCTGTGAATGCTTATTAGCATTCGATAGTAGCTCTTGAATTATACGATAGATAGTAGTAGCTTGCTGTAATGATAAATCCTCAATTACCTCAATATTATCTCTGATTATAAAGTTAAAACGGATTTTGTATTTTCCTATTAATTCATTTAATGACTTATAAAGACCCAATCTTTCAATTAAAGGTGGGTATAAATTCTCGCAAATATCACGAGTAGTATCCATAATATCAAGTATTTCATTACGTAAATGTGAAAATGTCTCTTTTTCTTGCATATCTTTAACCGTCACTATCGCTTCTTCAATATTTCGACTCATACGAATTAAATCCTGTAAAATCGTATCATGAATCTCTATTGATAAACGAATACGCTCTCGTTCCGTTGATGATATCCATAGCTTGCTATACCAGCGTTGCGAATGTAAAATATCGAGTTTTGCCAATTGGGCAGCAAGATTATCCATTTTAAGTGAATTGTCGAGAATACTTTGTACATAATATAAAAACAATTCAAGCATTTTTATGGATTCGAATGGTATTTTATTAAAACGAGTGTCTACGACTGCTAATAACTTCGAATCAGGTGTTTCATGTAGTACTAAAATGTAATTTTCCTTACTTTTATAGATTAAGTTGGGACAAATTGTACTATAATTCTCCTCATCGATATAATGTAAACGACCCCTTATATCATCCTCCACAATTTCAACATGATTTAACTTTAACATTCGGCTCAACTCTTTTTTTATACAATCTACAAGATTTTCAAAATTAGAATATTGTGTAGATTTTTTTATAAAGTGATAAAAATCTGAAAAATTATAATCCTTTAATGTTGCCATATAACGAGCGTTTTTTATTTCCAACCATTCTTTACATGACAGAATAAAAATCATAGCAATAAAAATAATCAAAAAATAGAGGCTAAATAGATATATAGTGCGTGCTTCTTGAAATAATATTAAAATAAAAGATACTATTAAACTGAATGGAATTGATAACTTTAAATGTTCAAACATTCGATCAAGTGCATATTGCAAATTTACGTAAGATTCCGTCAATTCCATATAAATTAGACAAATCGGTACAATCATTAAAAATAAAGCAGTCACATCAGCTGGCAAAATCGGTGTATAGTTGAAAAGTATTGGAATACCATAAAATATCACTATAGGCCCTATTCCTAAAAAGAATATGAAGAAAAGTGGTTTTGCATAGTACTTCATATTACTTTTAATTGCTAGAATAATATTAATCATTAATAAACATGATAAAATTGAATAGACTAAAATTTCGAATATGATCTGCACCGTTATGAAATCTTCAATAGTAATTCGTAATACATTAATAGTAACTAATAAACCGCCCATCACAAAAAAGATAGTGCGCAGTTTTTTTTGCACAGAATCGCTCACTATTCTTAATAAATGAATGCAATAGAAAAAACAATTTACTAAGCTAATAAAAATTGCTAACGAATTAAAAATGTTACTAAAGAAATCACCCCGTCCCGCTGCGCCAGCACTAATATAAGCTAGCGCTGTAAATTGCAAATGGAAAATTAAATATTTTTTATTTTTTGTTAGAGGACGTTGTAATAAATAGATACATAATGCACTTATAAGTAATGAGTATATTAGAGGAATAACAAAATGCATTAAAAGTTGACCTGTCATACCCTCATAAGACACAGTAAGTGTTTCGACTTTGCCTTTATGCCATATAGTTAGACTCTCCGCGTGTGTAACAGTGAATGGAGAAGAAGTATGGGGTGGTATTTCCTTACCATCGATTTCTAGTATTATTGTGTTTGGCTCAAGTTGCTGATGTACACCCCAGCCTTCTTCTTCAATATTATGGATATACCATCTTTGATCTTGTTCTGTGATAGTAATTCCTATAATTGGACCTTTTGATATGATGATCAAGCAATACAATTGAACAAAAAAAATGAGTACAAGTCCAATTAAAATTTTTACTTTATTATGCACGCCAGTATAATTGATACGAATCTCTCAGTGATGGCTTTACTGCATTATCAAATGATTCTAATATTAAACTGCTCTCTAAAGGACTGATATTTAAAAGTGAAACCTTCCCTTCTTTAAAAAGTGCTAAAATTTCTTCATTTTTTTGTAGATATTGAATAATTTTCAACATTTCTCTTCACCTCATCAAATATATTGTCTAAAAATTGAAATATCCTTGTCTGGGTATAGCTGTTGTAGCAAATCCATTGCAAGCCTGTGGTATTTTAATGTCATTAAATGCATATAAATTGGCAATCCTGAAGCTTCGATTTGCTGTGCAGTAATGTGTATATCCGTTATGGAGTCTACTTGCTTTATATAATGCGCTCGTAATTCATCAAATATCGGACTCTCGTATTGCAGTAAATATAAGATAGGTAATGTTCGCTTTTTCATACTTATATCATTTTGCTTCCCTAATAAGTCCTCATAATCATTTCTTAATTGTGCCACTATTGCTATATAATGAGCACATTTTTCTAACTTTTCTTCATACTTCCCATTTGCTAAAGTTTGCCCAAGGGTACAAGCCAGTGCTATTAAAGAGCCTGATTTCTTTTTCACAACTCCTAAATAAGCTTCTTCTGAAAAAATGTTATTCGTTAAATCATGATGTTGACCGTCAGCAGCTTGAAGTAGATAATTATAGAACAACATTATAACTTCATTTTGATATGGTATTTCAAGCCTTTTCAGCTCTATAAACAGAATACTAACGAGGGAAGTCGAGGCATTAAGTAATATGTTCCTTTCGATTCCCCACTTCGTTTCATCACCATCTTCGATATCGTCGAAAATATCCGTAAAGAGAATACATAATTCTAAAATATTATAAACGTCTTTAATCGCACTTGTTTCTATTCCTTCTGCCATCTGAAAATGCAATTCACATAAATTAGTAAAATCACCTCCTTTATGTTGTGCCATTAGTGTTTCTAAACAATTTTTAAATTCGCTTGACAAATGGTGTTTATTTACAATTAATTTAAGATCCTCAATTAACTTACCCATTGGTCACCTTACCTAATATTAGTTATTTATAATATCCATAATACCATATACAGTTATTTTTCCAATATTTTTGTAATAAATTAAAACAATAAGTCTATTTTAATATCTAAAATTAGTCAAAATTGAAATACCTTTGTTTCTTTAAAAGAGTCACAAATTCATATTTGTTTGGCTAAGATCTCTGTTACTTTTTCCCTATTAATAAATAGTGGTTAAAATAGTAATAAATAGTAATATCAATAAAAAAGAGAGATTCTAACGTTTCGTAAAGGTTTACATAGTATATAAATATCAACACCAATATAATATGTATATTTTCTTATTTAAGGATGTACAAAATCATTATTCTCCGAGGTTAAATGATGCTTTTAAATCTGTATGAACCGCCGAAAATTAAGACAACGTGTGATATAAAACACGCTCTAAATATTGCATTCACTACTTTGGTACAGGGAGAATTTCAACCCACGATGAATATTTTTAACGAATATTAGAAGATTAAATAAGAATTAATTGTCAAGTGTTAAATTCCGACTTTTTTTATGCGGAAATACGCACTTGAAAGGGTAGTATTTGTACTACTAATCTTAAAGTAACTCGAGTGTAAATAAGGAATTTGTTGCAACGAATTTATATTTAGTCTAGGAGGTATACAACATGGTAAATAGTAAGAAAAAATCAAATGTTCTAAAGTTACAAAAAATGAATGTAGAAAATGGTCATAACTTAAATGGTGCCGCGCGTAATTCCGCAAACAGCCAATTTTTATGCGTCGGTTATCCTAGTCAAGTGAGCGTATTTAATTGTCATCTTCCAGGATTCTAAAACTTAAATAACATTTCAGAGTGGAGGTAATAATAATGGATTTGCGTTATGTACAGTATATTAATCTTAAAGAGAGATATTATGAGCCTCCACTTGAAAAGGCAACAGAGATGGCTCTCGAAATTTCTAATGTACCATCTAACTGGGTTATAAACTCGGATAAACATTGGACATATTATTCTAAGACCGACTCTTATTTGCCTGTTCAAGGTTGGAAGGTACATATTAGTTCTACCCCAAAAGAAGCCAAAGAAATGTTGAAAGTTGTTTCGAATTTTTTGTTTGAAAATTTAGTTCCATTTAAGCATGTATCTAATGTGTGGGAATTAATATTAAAGAATTCTAAATATGGTGACAGAGCATCATCAGGTAAATTTATTACTATTTATCCAAATAACGAAAATCAATTTATTTTCCTTTTAGAGAAGTTACATTTACTTTTGAATGACTTTTCAAAAGGTCCATACATACTGAACGATAAAAGATGGTTGGATGGAAATGTTTACTTTAGATACGGGGCATTCAAGGAGATGTACTTAATAAACGGTGCATCAAGAATTCCAGCCATTCAAAATCCTTTAGGGGAGTTAATACCCGATTCTAGAGCGCCATATTATACGGTTCCTGATTTTATAGAAGAACCGCTAATTGTTAAAAAAATGACGGAAGAGCATGAAAAAATACAGACTGCTGTATCAGAGCTTGATAATTATACTATTGAATCTGCTTTGCACTTCAGTAATGGTGGTGGGGTTTATGTGGCAAATCACATACCTTCAAATACTAAAGTGGTATTGAAAGAGGGTCGACCATATGCAGGTTTAGATGGTCAAGGAAGAGATGCGGTAGAGCGTTTAAATCATGAGGCTAGTATTTTAAAAAAACTACTAGGATTAGAATCTGTGGTTTCATTTCATAAAACGTTTCCAGAGTGGGAACATGTATTTTTAGCAGAAGAGTATATTAGTGGAACATCTTTAGATACTTGGATAGCAACGAATTATCCATTCTCTGCACAGCAAGACTCAAATGAGTATTGTAACAATGCCTGTTCTATACTAAGGCAATTAAAAGATGCTCTGCAATCTATCCATGCTAGAGACGTTGGTATGGGCGATCTACAGCCGGCCAATGTAATGGTAACAGCTTCTAACGATATTAAACTAATTGATTTTGAAGCGGCTAGTCATATAAACGACAGTATTCCCTCAGGTTTAATGCGGCTTGGTTTTGTTGGAGCCCCAAATCTTTCACGGGAACAGACAGATTGGTTTGCCTTACTTCGCATCGCAAGATATGTGTTTCTACCGATAGGACCCGTTCAAGATATAGCGGTGAATATCATAAAAAAACATGATCAATGGATTTTTGATCAATTCGGTAGTCAGGCAATGCGTTTGATTGAAGAAATTGAAAGTGAATGTAATAAAAGGAGCGTTATCCCGCAAAAAAGTCTTCTCTCTGCGCCGTCTAAATACTTTAGTCGATTAGATTTACCGGAAATTATCTCATCAATCAGAGCAGGTATTGTCAATAATTTGAAGTGTGATATTAAGCTATTATCGGGGGATATCCGTCAGTATGAAAGTTTAGGTGGAATCTTTAATATACTAACGGGTGGCTTCGGAGTAATCATGGCATTAATGCGCACAGGCGATGTACCTGAAAAGGCAAAATCCTGGGCATTAAAGTATAGTGCGGAAGAATATATTAATCAGCTTGATAATGGGCTTTTTTCAGGAAAAGCAGGAGTTGCAGGCATACTTTATGAATTAGGGATGATTGAAAGATCCAAAGCAATCTATGATTCAATAGAAGTAGAATCGGATAATGCAGATATTTCAATCAGAACGGGATTAGCTGGTATAGGCTTAGCGTTTATCTCTGCATCCTATATACCCAATTTAAAGTCCATGCTTGATCGTGCTATTAAAATAGGTCTTCAGTTATGTTCCCATCTCGAAAAAGACATAGCAGTAACATCTAACGATGCTGATGCGATTCCACTAGGATTAATAGATGGATGGTCAGGTGTTTCTCTATTTTATAGTGCTTTATTTAAAGCTACAAATGAAAAAGTATGGTTAGAACTTTCTCTGCAAGCTTTAGAAAAAGATACAAGTATATGTATTATGGATAATTCAGGAACGTACCAAGTTAACGATAAAGAAAACACAAGGTTTATTCCGTATCTAGCCGGTGGCAGCGCGGGTGTAGGTCTTAGCATGATAGAGTTAAGACATTTGTTAAAAGACCCGAGATGGGAAACTGAATTAAGGGGAATAGGAGAAGTGGCTAGTTCCAAATGTTTTTACGGTTCGGGTCTATTTCGTGGCTTAGGTGGGATGATCATAACTGCCAACACAATTGATATCGAGCTTCAAACGGGAGGAAGATTCTTAGATAAAACATTAAACACCTTAAATTTATATGTACTTAGTGATAATGATAAATATTTTATGCCAGGAGATTATTGCTATAAGCTTTCAGGTGACATTTTTTCTGGAGCAGCGGGGATGTTGTTGGCACTGTCAGGAATAGAAGAAGATAGATTTTCTTGGTTACCATTACCTAAATTGAAAGAAACTTTTTCTTCAAATCAAAATTCAGCTAAAGGAATAGCTGTTCTTTAGGCTTATAAAATTATTAATTTGCTATAAAAAATTCAAATCAATTAGCTAGAATGAGGCAAATTCAAATGAGTAAAAATAGTGAACGTAAAAATCCAAAAGCTACAAATGGTAAAGACTTTTTACAGCTTATTAAAATAGCTAATCCACCAAAATGGATCATTATTTTCGCTGTCTTTTTAGGATTAATCGAAACCGTTGCTGGGTTACTAATCCCATTATTCACGATGAGATTAGTAGATCAATTAACAAATTCAGCGTTTAATATTTCCTTTATGCTCTTACTCGGAGCTATTTTAATTATACAAACAGTTTTCTCGGGGTTATCCTTTTATTTTATGACTTATATCGGAGAAGCAATTGTTTCCTCTATTCGAAATCGATTGTGGAACCATGTACTACGACTCCCTATTTCTTTTTTTGATGAGCATCAGTCTGGGGAAACAATGAGTAGAATCACACAGGATACAAATATTGTGAAAGCATTGATTACACAACATCTAATCACATTTGTCACAGGAGTTATTTCCATTATTGGATCAATAATTTTCCTATTACTCATTGATTGGAAAATGACTGTTATTATGCTGATTTCTGTTCCATTATCTATTTTATTCATCCTACCTTTAGGACAAAAAATGTATAAAATTGCAAATGCTACACAGAATGAGATGGCAGATTTCTCCGCTAACCTTGGACGTGTGTTAGCAAATATTCGTCTTGTAAAAGCGTATCATGCTGAGCAAACCGAAGGCAGTTATGGTGAAAAAAACGTCCACAACCTTTTTAAATTTGGATTAAAAGAAGCAAAAGTTCAAGCCTTTATTTCTCCCTTCATGACCTTTGTAATGATGCTTGTACTTGTAATTTTAATTGGCTACGGTGGCGTACAAGTAGCCTCTGGTGCACTAACTGCGGGTGCACTTGTAGCGATTATAATTTATATGTTTCAAATTGTTGTGCCTTTTACTCAAATGGCGTCCTTCTTTACCTCTCTGCAAAAGGCACTTGGGGCGACAGAGAGAATTCAAGATATTCTTTCTGTTCAGCATGAGGGTGAGCTCGCAAAGATAGAAGTAAGGAATGCCGAACAAGATATATCATTTCGCGATGTTTCTTTTGCCTATCAAGAAGATGCCATTATCAAAAATCTCTCGTTAATAATTCCTACTGGAAAAATGACGGCATTTGTTGGTCCTAGTGGCAGTGGAAAAACGACATTATTTTCTTTACTAGAACGTTTTTACAAGCCCAACTCGGGCGGAATATTACTTGGCCAAACAAATATTTATGATTTTTCACTGCAGTCATGGCGTAGTCAGCTTGGTTATGTCTCACAGGAAAGTCCTTTAATGTCAGGGACTATTAAAGAAAATATATTATATGGTGTTGAACACGAAGTTTCAGAGACAGCTATTCAACATGCTATACAACAAGCCAATGCTTTAGAGTTTATTGATCGATTTCCGGATGGAGTTAATACGCAGGTTGGAGAAGGTGGATTGAAGCTTTCTGGTGGACAGCGCCAGCGAATCGCCATTGCGAGAGCTTTAATTCGAAATCCTAAAATTTTATTGTTGGATGAAGCTACTTCTAACCTTGATAGTGCTTCTGAATTACTTGTTCAAAAAGCATTACAAAAATTAATGGTGGATCGTACAACACTTGTTATTGCACACCGAATCTCCACAATACAAAATGCAGATCAAATTGTAGTGTTGGAAAATGGCACAGTAACAGGTATCGGGAAGCATACTGAACTTATGGGAACACATTCTTTATATAAAGAATTAGCTTGCCAACAGTTAAATATTCCAGTTTAATTTAATGCTACTCTACTCCCTCTTTCAAAATCTATTTTGTTTAGCTGAATACCTATGTTCAATCCAATAGTCTCCACCAAATCTAAAATACGGATTAATAAAAGATGCGTATTTCTTTTTATACTCAGCAATATTCCTAAGACATTTCTAAAAATAGGATGAGCAATTTTTAAATGATTTCCTATTCAAATGCGGTTTTGAATAACTCAGTTTCTTCAGGAAAGTTTGCTACGTCATAGAAGTTCGCCAAAACGTAACAGTTTTTGCTTGAGATATTTAGAGTAACATGCAGATGAGTTTTAATTTTCAGAACTATTCGAAACTTTTTTTTTGGTAGATAGACGTATTTATTAATAAATACTTTTCGGAGGTGATATTAATGTCGGAGGAAAAATTAATATGTAAATCATGTGGAAGTGACTCTTTTACCAAAGGTATAATGGGTAATGGTTTTGCATATGTCAAACCTGCGGATAATATTTTTAAAAGTGGTTCCCCCCTGATTTTTACCATTTGCAAGAAATGTGGTGAAGTAGCTTCAATTAAAATTAAAAATTTCGAAAAATTCTAAATAGTATTATGCAACCAAAATGTGATATATAGAATATAAACCCTATCAACAAAGCTAAATGCCATGATCTTTTCGTAATCTCTATATCTTTTAATCCTGGCATATTTCATGTTAAAATGCATTTGCACAGTTCACCTTTCTATTACTTGTTTCTCTACAATTCAAGTACATATAAATCGGTGAATGTGCTTTTTTTGTGTGTAATTGCTATACAAAAAAATAGTATGGAACCAAGAAATTTTAATATTAGAAAAAGTCCTAAACAATTCCAGGGAATCGTCTAAGACTTAGAGCTAATTATGAATATTACAACAATAACTTACAGTATACGACTCGTACGTACAGTGACGAATGGGATGAAAGAGTACATTTTCATTTTCCTATTCAAACATCTCAGATTAAAACGTAATTTATATTAAAAATTTTGTATTGACCGAGTATATTGGTAAACATTTTGGACATCATGGATCATAAAAATTATCCCTTTTCTCTTATCGCCACCTAAATGTTCGTTTGGTTAGATAGAATATTATCAATGTTACTCCAATTATTATACTTAAATTTACTAAAATGGAGAATTTGACATCTAAATCAAACAGTACTTGATGGAATAATTCAGTAAGATAAGTAAATGGGATAAAGTAAGAAATAGATTTAACCACATCCGGAAGGATATATAAAGGAAGCATTGCTCCACTAAGCATAACAAGCGGAACCATTCCAAAGCTTAGTACACCCGATGCCAATTCAGCATTATTAAATAACCCACCAAATAAAAATCCTAAGGTTAATATCATAACTAGACCTAACATACCTATTAAAATAAAAGGAACGATATTACTTAGAGTAATGAAGTTCATGATAAAACCTAACAATGTGAAAAATAAAATTTGCATAATTCCTAAAATAAATCTCACCATAATTTGAGAAATAATAAAAGTTGATTCTTTTAGAGGTGTAGTCCGCAAAGTTTTCAGTATCCCTTTTTGTCGCATTTCAATTAACGGTACTGAAGTACCTAAAAAACCAACGGACAATAGCGCAAAAATAAGTATCCCTGGAAATTCGTACTCGATAAACGACAATCCTAAATCATCGGATGGCTCAATTATAAAACTCATCCCTCCAAACATCAGCAAAAAGAAGAATGGGAATAACAACGTGAAAAAAAAGACCTTTGGCTCCCGATAAATTTCTTTTAGACCAGTTGATATTAAATACTTCATAGATAATTTATCGATCATCTTAATCCATCCCCCCCCTTAATGTAGTCCCTGTTAATAATAGGAAAACATCTTCTAATGTATCATTCTTTGTTTTTCGATATTTATTGATTATCTCACTAGGAGTTCCTGTTAAAATTATTTTTTTATCATGTAGAATCGAAATCCGATCACAAATTTTCTCTGCTTCTTCCATATTATGTGTCGACAATAAAATAGACTTGTTTTGAGACTTCATTTTATTTAACACTTGCCATATTAATTGTTTAATTTGAGGATCAATTCCTGTTGTTGGCTCATCTAATATGATTAAAGACGGATTGCCAATTAAAGAAAGAGCTACTAATAATCTTTGTTTTTGACCTGTAGACAAACTATTAACCCGCTTATTTTTTATTTTATCTAAGTCGAGCATTTCCACGATGTTATGGTATGAAAGTATCTCTCCATAAAAACTTGAGAATAACTCCATAGTTTCCATAATGGTTAACCTAGGAAATAAATTAGCTTCCTGAGGTTGTATACCAACATGTTTAATGATTTTGTCCCTATCCTCTAGAATATTCAATCCTCTAATTTTGATGGATCCTTGATTGAATGATTTTAATCCTACTGCACATTCAATCAGTGTGGTTTTACCTACTCCATTCCGTCCTAATATCCCATGTATTTCTCCTGTATTAATTGTTAATGACAAGGAATCCAATACTACATTGTTAGCATATTGTTTGGTTAAGTTTTCAATAACCATAGATTGTTCATCGCAAATCACTTCTTCATGCGGGAGTATTTTCATAACAAACCTCCAAATAGTCTCATTGTGCTATTACATTTTGTAACCTTTGAATATATAATGCACTCAAATACGCTTCTTCGATTGGCCAGATACCTAATCTATTATTCATCATATGGGTATAATGAAATAGCAGATGATAAAAAGCACCTTCCCCAAATTCATCATAAATTTCAAATAAAATACATTTAAGTTTTATTACATATTGATCAATTTCTTCGTGATAGTCAACATATAAATCTTGGGCTAGGATGGCTTCCAAGGCATCTCTCTTCTGAGTAGCGATATTTATTAGTTGATAAGTCATCTTATCAGAACCACTCCAGTAATTTAAGTAATTCTGTAAAAATGCAAGTAATGGACCTTGCTCTAGTTCGATTGCATCAAAAACTCTCTTCATTAACATTAAACCAAATTCATACCGATTAATATTTTCTAGATTTACCTGGTAGCAAATCGAACAAACAATCTCACTAGAATAGTTGAAAAGTTCTTCTGATAATTTCAAGTACCTTTTATTAAAGTACTTTTTTAATTCGGGTTCATATAAATCCTTTTCTATTCTCGGCACTGTACGTTGAATATTCTGCTTATTTGGTACTATTCGTTTAAGAGGATATGACTGTTTTCGTTCTACTTGCTCTAAACATTTCAATAACACTTCGTCCATTCTTTCACAAAATTCCACTAAATAAATATCTTTCACATGAAATCTTAGCCTTAGATGTGCTCCACCGGCATCCATATACCTTATAAAAAACCATTTTTCAACACCAAAACAATTTATAGCTAAATCCTTTGCAGGGATTATTATTTCTTCAACTCCAACATCTAATTTCTCTAGTGATCCAGGATATATACAATAATACAACCAGTTATAACCATTATTTTCGTTAATTTTAATCCCTCCAATCCATAAATTTTAAATAGAGAGTAGTGACATGAATTCGGTCACATATTTTTCTTCTTTGTCTTTGTACCATTGTGAATTAACTGAAGGCAAAGCCTCAGTAAAGGTTATATAGTTAGACTTTGAAGTTATAGAGCGCTTTAATAAATTGATGCAAGGGATACTTAAGAAGTGGAACCACATCGGTTTATAGTTATCTAACATTGAATTGGATTCAAGCGTAAAGAAAACTTCTTCTGGTATATTATGTTTTCTTCTCCAAGTATTTAATTCTAAAAATAATTCATTATCTTTGTATTGACTCAAAATACCCTGTAATTCTTCTAACTTCACTACCCACTTCTCACGTTCAAATACAATTTTCCCCTCTTGAAATCTAGGTATATGGGTAATATTATCGTTTTCGTTTACTTGTGGTTTATTTAATGGATTCGAACCATATGGGGTACGTATATACCAAGGCTTTACTATAGTAAAGAATAATTTGGATAAATCAGCCGATAAGTGTTCCGGAACTGCGCCTAAATAAACAGGCTTTATTTGATGATTCTCTTTATCTGTCAATATAAACTTGCCATCCCTAATCGATAAATTTAAATCAGTGACACCTATTTTAGTATTCTCCTCATCATGAACGTTAGGTAATTCTCCAATCCAATTAAGTTGATTGGGGAAAAGATTATATTTCTCTTGTACATTAGCCCAGTCTCCACCAACAGAAAACTCTACTATTTCTTGACTTTTACTAAGTTTATTATTCCATTGAACAATTTCCTCTTTATAATGCTTTTCATCAAACATCGGGTTAAAACGAGAAAAAACGGAACCACTACCATCAGTCACCTTATTGATGACAATTAAATAATCACCATTCAATAAATTCTCATGAGATTCACTAACAATTTGATAGTACAGCGTTGCAGACTTATGGTTTTGATTATCCTCATAAATATTTTTTCCCGACATCACATTTTGAATATCATCATGTCGTGCTAATTTTATTAGCTTGGAATATTCCATTTCTGATTCGATTATTTCACATAAAAATTCGAGGACGGTAACATTACCACTTTTCCCATAAAACTGTATAAATTTATCCATTAATCGATCATTCAAGGCATGCCTATACGTGAAAGGTTTAATGTATTCTTGGAGTTGTATCATCTCATTTTTTAGATCTTCACCCAAAAAAGGAACCTCTGTCTTAAACCTCGTATCTTCATATACTAATTCGGTAGTACTAATCCAATATGGTGGAGTGGTTTGTATGAGTTGATAAATAATTTCAACATTGTCTTTGATTCTTCGAACTAAGAAATCCCTTTTTGATTTAGAAGTCGTTATCTCCAATTCTGCTTTAAGGTTATCCAATAAGAAGAGTTTCTCACATAAGTCTCCATGGATCTTTAAATCGAAATGTTTACTTTCTTTCATGAAATTTGCAATCGCCTTAAAAGGCATATTATCCTGTAACGAACAAGGCATGATTGGGCGAATGAGTTTTTGCTCAATTAAGAACTTAGCAATCCTCTCCGGGTATGGATGGTTAATTTCAGCAACTAATTGATCATAGGTAAATGAATGAAGTGGTAAAGATTGTAGGATATTTAGAAATTCATTATAAATGAAGACATCCTCTGTTTTAGAAAAAATACTATTAATCGCTGAGTAATTCCCACGAAAATATATTCTACCCTTGTCCTCTGTTTCAATAAAATCGGTTACCTTAAATCTAAAAAAGTGAACATAATGTTGCTTAATAGATAATGACTCAAAAAAATTACTAACTAACCCTCTAAGCCATCTTACATACACTCCATTGACCTGAAAATCCCTTGTTTTTGGTGCAAATCCAGATAAGGTTAGTTGTGTAAAAGTACTGATTGGACTTGTTTTTGCTACACTTCTTAAAAAATATGAGTAGACAGATTTAAAGTAATTCGAATCTAATTGATAATGTTTTTGTTTACGACTATTAAGAAAATCGGAAAAACCACTATTAACTATTGGCATTCCTCTCATAAATTCACTTTTATCTTGATTAAAGATCCCCCATAATTCTTCCTCATTTTGCTGAACTTCTTTTTGATATAATTCCCCTAATCGATCTATTTCTGACTGAAGTTTTACTTCTTTCTCGAGCCATTGTTGAAAAATAGATTTCTTATAATTACCTTTTTCCGGAATATCATTGATAATACTTTTTATCGATTCTAGATTCACAGGCTTATTATTATATACTCCTCTTTTTAGTCGTATTAATTTGCCTGATAGTTTCTTATCCTCAATATATGGGACAACCGAAAAAATGCAATCAATGACAGTTGTTTTCATATCTTCTATTTCCTTTTTAAGGGCGTATATATTTTCTAAAACTTCTTTTGATTCTTTAAAAATAAATTTTTCAAGCATAGAAACAGGATTAACTGAGACACGCGCTAATACTAAATCTGAGATTTCACTCGTATTTATTGTTGCCATAGTACACCTTCCCTAAAAAACATATTTAAACGCCAATAGCATACTTACAAAAAGAGATGCTATATAAAGCAAAGATAACAGCGAATATGTAATATAAAAAAACTTGGTACTTCGATTTTTTACTTTTTGATTTTCATCTGGTTTCTTAAGGTGAATCGCAGTAAGCAGATATGTTAAACTATTTCTCCTTACGTTATATTGGTTAGATAAGCTTTCTAAAAATCTATATAAATCACTCGGCATTAATATATTTAAATTCAAAAATTGCATGTAAAAAAGCATCATACTAAATGGAAATAGAAGATAGTTAAAAGAATCTGTAATAAGCATAACGATAGACACAATCATTAACATCATTAAATCAAATAAAGGTCCAGCTATGGCGATTTTGGCTTGAGAAGTTTTGGATATAAGATACGTATCCTTGTAAGTTACAAATGCAACAGGGATAAAGTAATAGAGTAAACCAACACCTACTTTATTAATAGTTCCACCCATTTTCCGACAAACGTACATATGTGCCATTTCATGTCCAATAACATGAATAAAAATTATAGGTACTATTCTTAGCATGGCTGCATATGAAAAGTTAGAATAATTGATTGTTGCTAGCGTATAGAAATACAAAGATAAGGAAAAAAGAACGTAACAAATAATGAACGTCACTAATTTCAACTTTGAATTAAATAGAAAGCCCGTATTTTTCTTTACCTTTACATCTAATAATAAAGTCGGTTTTATCTCATATTTTAGTATTGCTTGTCCCCTTTTTTTCTTAATGGGTACATTTTTTTCACCTTCACATTCTAGGATCCCATTCTTAAATAGATTATCAATAATTGATTCAACCTTCTTTGACTCTATTTTTCCAACTTCCGAGTATTGTTGATTTAATTGATTTACCATCTGCTCTATATTTAGAGGTTGTTGACTTAATTTATTTAATAAAAATGCCGTCACTTCATTTATTTTAAAATGCTTATTATAATCTTTTTGAATTACAAAAATATCGTTATCCTCATTCGTTATAATTTCTACCATTTTATTCAAATGAAAATTTTTATCAACTAATTCGCTCATAATATATCACCTTTGTCTATCAAGTTATCTAAAAAAGAAAGAAGTGAAACGAGAAAATTTATTGCTTATGACCGTTTCACTTCTAAGAATTCATTTTAAAAATCTAATTAGGATGTCGCACTTGTTAGACAAGTACCAGTTGCAACACAACTTCCGAAACACGAAACTGTGGTTCCACAAGCAATGCAATTAAACATCAACATATGCTCGTCTTCTAATTCTTCCACGTAAAGATCTAAATTAAGGTCTTTTTCCATTTTTGTTCCTCCTCTAATTAAAAGAAACTAACAAGCACATGCTCCCGTTGAAGCTGTTCCAGCGCTGCTGGTACCATAACTCATAAAACATCCAAAAGATCCCCAACAACAAGAAAAGTTAGTATTTAAATCGTCTTCATTAATCTCAACTACAATAAGCTCTAAGCAACTGTCTTCAATTTTCAATTCTGACATTTAGGAGAACCTCCCACCTTTTTATTGTATAAATGTATTAATTACCAGCTAACACTGCTCATAGTAGTATAAGTACTCGCTGAACTTGTTGGACATGATGCACTAAGAGCAGAGGATTCTGTAGACATAGTTGACGTCCCAAAAGTTGTTGTTATTTCTGGTAGCTCTTCGGCGTACAACTCTAATTCCCCGAATAGTTTATTCTCTTCCAATTTTTTCTCTTCCATTTTTTTCACCCCCAAATTCTAATGCATAACTGTATAAAGTGCTGAGTTGGCGCATAAAAGCTGCACCTCATATATATGAAAGTTAGAGAGAATCTATTTTATAACAGAAAGGCTCTAACAATTCACCAAAAATAATATATCTCGATACTAACCCAATGCTACTGCAAACAATTGAGCCTTATGGTAGCCATCTAAATCGGTAAAACGTCTTAAACTTTTTTGAAGAAATCCAGCGAAAACAGAACCCTCATACCCATAAGCAATAGCCTGCAACCAAGTATAATGTCCAATTGAACCTATACTTTGTACTAGTTTTTTATATCCTAAAGCCCCTGATTTTTTATATGCCTCATCTATAGATGCAACAAAAATAATAATGACTCCAGCTTGGGCAAACTCTTCTTGAATGACTAATTCTTTCTTTTGTAAAGTAGTTGGAAGATCAAATTCCTTATTAAGGGTCTTGTTTATTGAGTCAAATGAATAGAAACACCGATTTTCAGTAATTCCTTCTACCCTTTCAGGTATTACTAGTTGATCAATCTTTAATTGGGAAGAGGTCATAAATTGTTTACTGAATTTATCATTAAATGAGAGAATTTCTAATAAATCATCATATCTTATATTGTTTTCTTGATTGAATGTAATTTTAGACTCTCTTTTATTAAGTACAGTATCATCTGAAATTAGTTTGAGATTCCAATCGATTTCTTCTGATTGAGGAAAATTAGTAGGAACCTTTTGTTGCTTCGAATTAAGAATAATTTCTTCTAATATGTCGGCCTCATTTACTAAATGATTCATTCTTATTTCCCTCCCTAATTTTTAATACTATCGTAACGATTTCACCAATATCATATAATCCTAATAAGTTATTAATAGATTCTTCATCGTAACTTTCCAGTCTGGATACTTTCCAGTTTAATTTATGTGCTACTAATTGACACTGTGCCATTGCTACTCCTGCATCTAAATTAGCCAAACGGAATGATAATTGCCTATATTTAGTTGCCACCTTTTGTATATTTCCTGTTAAAATAAAATAGCCTATTACATCTTCATCATCTTGGCTAAATATGTTTATTATATCTTGATGATTCAATTTTTCGTTTAATTGTTGCAACTCATTTTCCATAGGTTGATAATAATATATGGATTTATTTAAATTTTTTATCTTACTATTTGCGTAGTACAAATTAACTGATCCTAGATTTCCACCTGTAGGGCACCATCTCTTTACTTGATAGGACGTGGTTTCTTTTATACCTGTGGTATATTTCATACACGTAACTAATTTACTTATTGAACTGTCGATTTCTTCGTTTACAAATTCCATTAAATTCAATTTAGGAGAACTAAAATAATTTTTAAACTCTTGTGTGAGATTTAAATTTTTTGCACTATAGTGATTTTGATGTGCTTTTAGGTTCAAGTGCTTTCTGGAAGGGAACTCAACCATAGATTCATATTGTGATACTAGATTTACTTTTTCATTGTCATCACAATTATTAAATTGAGGACTACAAGCTCCACAATTAATGGATAAGGTAAAAAGAAATGTTTTCTTGTTTAATGTATTTAAATCATATAGTTCTACATTATTTGAAGTTAACAGTGGAGTCTCTATTTTTGAAACAATATTTGTAATCACAGGAACCACTAGTGATAAACCTATTAGATACTGGTTTAAACTCGTCTCTTTCTTTAACGAAGTAAGTTGCAATCGATCTATTTGATCTGTAAAACACTCAAAACAAATAGTTTCCGATTTATCTACGTATGGACCTACAATAAGGTTATCTCCTCTAAACCATAAAAATAGAAAAGGTATTTGGTCTTGAAGATACGTGCGAACTTTTTCTTTCCAATGTGGAATTTCTTCCTCATTTGTACAGATGCCGATAATCAATGTTTCCCTATCTTTATCATCTAATTTTTTCGAGAGATTATTTACTTCAATACCCATTCCATAGGGCGTTAGGTATTCTCCGAATTTTTCGGCAAGGGTTCTGGTTTCAAGTGAAAGGTAATCAATCAATAATGTTGTATTTGTAAATTTATTTATCGCTTCATTTACATTTTTATTAACCCTTGTTCCATCCACCATTCGATCAAAGAAACCATATAGAGGATGATTTTTTACTATTTCATTTGGTGTTCCTTCTTGTAATAGTCCTCTAGCATATAATAAAGATAGTACTTGGAAAATATCATGAGATGGATATTTTCCGGAATTCAGAATTTCTTGCAACGAAATTGTACCATCACATATGTTTATCACATAGGGAAGGATATTATGGATAGAGTTCCCTCTGAATAGTTGTTTTTCGGGTCCTCCGTTAATTAATAATCGATTATTATTCAAGTATATGAAACGAAATCCTTCTGAAACTCTTGGATATGTAGGCATTTTAAATTGTGGATCTTTTAATACAGCTAATGCCATCTGTTTTCCAGTCATGTGCTCAATGGTCTTCATAATTTAAAAACACCTTCTTCCAAGTTTTTCTTCATATTTAGATAAGATTTTTCCTTAGAATTTTGATGTTCACTGCAAATCTCACAATTACTCACCCCAATTACTTGGGAGGATATTAGAGAACGATCATATAAATTCAACCTACTCACTTTACCTTTCCAAATTTTCACTACCTCATCTTTCGTCTCTTTTAACGAACTAATAAAATTAGATATTAAAAGTGCATCAGCAGGGTGTATATCCACAAAGTCTCTATTTTCCTCTGTATAATAATATCGGTGTGCATCTCGAAGTACGTCTCTAGCAGGATCATGCTGAAGGAGTCTATCAATGTAACAATGGAAACATCCTTCACTTCCTTCGGTAGATACTGGTCCAATAGTTAAGTACGGAAAATCGATCATAATTGGTATAAAAATTTTATTTTCTGCTATGACCATTTTTTCTATTATTTTTCCATAATCAACTAAAGGATTATCTGTTATCAGCATATATATTTGTTTATTTTGGTCATATAAATGATCCAAATCCTTGTTGTCTTGAATGTCTGTAAATGATATACATTTATCATCTTCCTGTAATAGCTTTACCTGTCGCCCTAAATTTCCTTGAATAAATATTTGCAAAGTAATTCTCCTTTCAACTTACGCAAAAGGCTGCGGGTTTTTATTTAATTGATCTTCGGTTCTTATCTTATATCCCATATTAACTGGCGCTTGAAATAATCTGCTTGTCCCTTTAAATTGAGCTCTGTATGCAAATGATAAAGGTTGTAAGCTAGGAATAATCACTCTTGTTGCTTTTAAACCTGCTCTCTTTGCTTCATCTGTAGTAAGGTCTACTGCAAATATTTCATGTCCTTTTTTCTTTAATATAGAAATTAACTTTTTAAGATCTGCTTGATCAGATCCAGTCGACAAATTCTTCATCTCACTTAATTTTGATGTGCTTTCGGATTGTTTTAAAAAGTTAAAGGAGGAAGCATTAGATGCTTGTCCCATATAGAGTGCTCCATCCATGACTTCATAAAATTGATTGAAATCATTACCTTTCAATGTACGGTTTTGCAATGCAATTCTCGCTGAAGCCCCCTCACGAGTGATTTTAGAGAATGCAATGAGTGGATCCAGCTCCGTTGTACACATTACCATAGAGGTCAATTTTTCGTTATACTTAGAAACTTGTAAACTATAAATACTTGATATTCCTAAATCGGTCGTCGCATCAAAGTAATATGTTTGTATAAATGGATGTTGTTCCGTACGTTTATAATAATCAAAACACCATTCAGGTAATACTTCGGGATTAATTTCCAACTTTGGTAATTCTAATTTATTTAACCATGTTAGTGAAATTGCATCTCGCTCTATTACTTCGTTAATGGAATTAATTATTGACTTTTCGTAATTTTCATGAATAGCACAACCAGTTGAAATAGGTAACCAAAATCTTTCATCGTCATTTAAATATGGTATGTAAAGATATACCATAACAGCCGGAATATACATTTCTTTTTGGGTAGTAAGTGATATGCCCTTTACCCAACGAATCTTCTTATCCTTATCTGGTCTTTTTAAAGGACAATACGGATGGTTATATTCATCATCAGATAGTAAAGGGATGCTATCTAAATCAAGAGCTTCATCCCCTAATTCATTGGCAGATGCATAGATAAATTGATCATCAGAATATACAGAAGAACTATATCGTTCTACAGCTTCTGCCATCGCTTTAATTCGTGCATTATCTATTAAGGTGTCACCACCGGAACCATCGATTTTCATGGGATTTCCATGATTTCTATTCTTAAATAACCTCATATAATTTAAATCCCCTAAAAACGAAGTATAAATATTGTATTCAGGATCTCCAGGACTTTGGGGTAATTTTATCGGCGGAGTAATTAAACCGCTTAAAGGCTGACATAATGATTCTATTTTGCTCATAAACTATTACATTCCTCTCTTTTAAAATTATGTAGAATTAAAAAATTCTAACCTTCTTGTTAGTTGTTCAAAAGAAAATAATCATTCTTCAAAAGCAAAATATTACCTATTATTCGTTTTTGTCGGGTCGTCGGTGAAAGGAGGATTTGAAAAAGCAGAAAACTAATTTACATGTACCAGTCAGTCTCACTTGTGCTAATTAAAGATTAGTATTATTTATACCGCCCTTTCAAGTGTGTGATTCCGTATGGTAAAAAGTCGGAATTTAACACTTGACAAGTCTTTGTAAAAAAAAATGAATATTAAAATCATAACTAAAACTGATTCATATGGGTATTTTTTACACACCCCTGAGATTTACAGTAATGATTATCCTAAAATAGAAAATGGGGACCTTATGGAATGGAAGCTAGGCGGAAAAACCTTTGTCTGAGGGAAACAAAAAAATATGAGGTTTTCATGCTTGTACAAGATGGCTTAACAAAATTAAGTACAAAATAGCGCTAAAAGATTTCTCAGTAATATATAGACGGAATTATTTATTAATAATATGTGATTGATAGTTTTGTGAACAGTTAGCATAACTATCATAAGTAAATCTGGAGTATAGTTAGCACTGAGCCCTATTTCAGGATTTAATTAGAATGAGCAATAGTAATGAAAAGTTCTTCACAAATTATAATGATTTCACACTGCTAATAGTTCTACAATAATAACGGGCTTTTGATCAAATAAAGTTTTCCTAATCAATAGCCTGGTAAAAATAAATAAGATAAAAGAAAAAGGCATTTAAAAAATTAATTTCATATGCCTTACAACAATAATATTCTTATAACTAACTAATATTACGGTTTCAATGGCTGTACCTACATCACAATGTGCGATAACACTGATATTATTAATTTTTTATTATGATTTAGAAAAAGCGCCCAAAAACCTTTTTGGCTTTTGGGCACTTCTTGTTCGTTTACTACTGTGATATACGCTGCTTTGTTTTATCTATTTCACTCAGACATGTTGCACCGAGCAAAAGAATAGCACCTATTATTTGTAGGGTCGTCATTTTTTCTCCTAAAATCATCGTCGAAATTACTAATGATGTTAGTGGATCAATATAGCTTAAAATAGCTATACTTTGCCCTTTTAGATGACGCATTCCGAAAAAGAACAGATAGAAGCCGCTTCCAGCATGGACAATGCCCAATGCAATAAGTAAACTAATTGATTTTATATCGATTTGCATGACTTGAAACCCATTGGTCCCCAACAGATAAAGTGCAAGGAATAAAGCTGCTAAAGCAAGCTGAATAATCGTATTATCTGGCTCTTTTAATCCATGAATATACTTATTCGTAAATGTTACTACTGTATAGAAACAGGCTGCAATAAGCCCATAGACAATACCGATATAATGTTCGCTCGTTTCGGTAGTTTGACTTTGAACGATAAAATACAGTCCTACTAGAGCAACACAAACATAAAAGATTTTCCTTGCATATATTTTCTCTTTCAAAACAATAGGTGATAAACAAATCACTAGTACTGGAGCAAAATAGTAACTTAGCGCTGCATTAGCGATGGTTGTTTCCTTGAACGCTTGGAAAAGAAAAATCCAATTCCCGCATAAGGCAAAACTCGAAAGTAGCAACGGCCATTTATTTTGCAAAATAGGCTTTTTCGCAAACCTTTCATTTTTATAAAGGAAAATCAACAGTAAAAAACAAGAGCCAATGAGACTCATCCAAAAGGCAATTTCACTTGAAGGCAAGTTAATGTATTTTGCAAAAACACCGACAGCTCCAAAAATAATCATTGATACAATAAAAGATAGTTTTCCGCTCATTTCTAATTCCTACTTTCTACATGTATATAGTTTCCGATATACAGTAGAATCTATTGAGAATTAGCAAGCTTTTAATGAATGCCTAAACAGTAGATTCTACTGTAAAGACATTGTTGGGGGTGCAATCGTTCGATACATACTTATCCCTCCTTGTTGTTCTGATTATAACATATTCTGCCAAAATAATAACAACTCACTTCACTCTTGCATCGACTTGATTGTATAAAAAAACCCTCGCATAAACGAGGGTTTAAATCGACCATTATTTAAATTCTAACTCTCCATCATAAGCAAGCATGCCGCCTTCAAGGTTTGTTACGTCAAAGCCTTGAGCTTCAAGGTATGCACAAGCATTTGCTGAACGACCGCCTGCCTTACAAACAATAATGTATGGCTTAGAAGCATCCAAATCACCTAAGCGCTCTGGGATTGTCCCAAGAGCAATGTGCTGAGCACCAGGAATCATCCCATGTGCTACTTCATCCTCTTCACGAACATCAATAATGTACAGGTCTTCGTTAGCATCTAATAGTTCTACTATTTCTGTTGTATCCATAGATTTCATATGTGTAATCCTCCAATATGTCAATTTCCTCTTACATTATAGCCTGAAGGCAAAAAAACAGCTAGTGTCAAGAACACTAACTGTTTTACTCTATTCATCTGTTTCTAAAAAATCCACTTGCTTTACTGGAACAAATGTAGAAATAGCGTGTTTGTAAATAAGGTGTTGCTTGCTATCAGCATCAAGTAACAATACTGTAAAGTTATCATAGGATTTCACAGTACCTTTTAGCTGAAATCCGTTTAACAAAAACACAGTTACAAAAACATTATTTTTACGTAAATGGTTTAAGAATGTATCTTGCAAGTTAATTGATTTCATCAAATATGCCTCCCTATACTCTCTTACTACCTCTTCATTCCTATAGTAGCATGTTCTACCAATTTATCAATTAGTAATTTTTAGAAATTAATTAAAGTTTTTCGTCAGTATTAACAAAATATACATCCATTTTGTTTCGGAAGTATGTTAGCTGCCTTTTCGCATAGCGACGAGAATTTTGCTTTAAACTGTCAATAGCTTCTTCTAAAGAGCACTTTCCATCTAGGTAATCGTATAATTCTTTATAGCCGATTGCTTGGATTGACTGCACACCACGAATATGTTGCTGCCATAAGCCCTTTACTTCTTCTAAAAGTCCTTTTTCCATCATTATATCAACACGACGGTTAATACGATCATAGAGCACTTCACGTGACATATTTTGCCCGAGCCCTAAAATCACATGATTATACAGTGGAACCTCTCCACGATTTTGTGCTTCGGATGCCTTTGAAACGCCACTAAGCTCAATCATCTCTAACGCACGTATGACACGGCGAGTATTATTTGGATGAATTGTCTCCGCTGTTTGTGGATCAAGTTTTGTAAGCTTAGCATGCATCGCCTCTGGACCTAATTTCTCTAGCTCTTCATAATAAGCTTTTCGTGCCTCCTCATCTACCTGCTCCTCAGTAAATTGAAAATCAAAGAGTACTGCCTGCACATATAAACCTGAGCCCCCTACAATAATCGGTAGCTTGCCACGCGTTTGAATTTCCGCAATTTTAGCTCGCACTAATTTTTGATAGTCTGCGACTGAAAAGGACTCTGTTGGTTCTTTGAAGCTTAGTAAATGATGGGGTACACCTTCCATCTCTTCCTCTGTAATTTTTGCTGTACCAATATCTAAGTCTCGATAGATTTGCATGGAGTCACCGTTGATGATTTCGCCATTATATTTTTTTGCTAACTCAATGCTTAGTGCTGTTTTCCCAGATGCAGTAGGCCCTACGATTGCTACGACCTCTGCCTGTTGTATTTTATCTTGTATCATATTTTTCTAACCACCGTAATAAAACTTGATAGACTGCTTCTCGATTATCCTCGTTTAGGATTTCGTGGCGCTTATCCTCAAATAGGTAAACCGTCACGTCCTGTATGCCCGCTTCTGCAAATTGTTCTGCAACAGTGTATACACCTTGGCCTTGTTCTCCGACTGGATCCTTGCTACCACTTATCAATAATATCGGTAAATCTTTCTTTACTTTAGCTATCTCACTTTTACGATTTAACGACATAAAACCTGTTGTTAAATCGACAAAAAATTGATTTGTTGGGATAAAGCCGCAATACGGATCATTTATATATTTTCCCACTTCGTCCTCTACTGAACAAATCCAATCATAAGCAGTCTTCGAATTCGGGAACTGTTTATTAAAGCTACCAAAGCTCAGCTTATTTAGCAACTTGCTCTCCGTCTCTTTCCCAAGCTGTTTGGCTAATACTTTTGCTACTAAATTCCCCATCGTATGCAATGCTGTAACATTCCCTGTTCCACAAAGAATCACATGATCCACTTGATCGCTGTACAATTGTATATATCTTCTAGTAATGAACGATCCCATACTATGACCAAATATAATGAATGGTACATCTGCAAATTGCTCATGCAATAATGTTACTACTTCATGCGCATCCTCTACGACACGATCAAACCCATTTTGTTCAGCAAAAAAACCTAATGTACCATTATAGGCTGCCGTTTCTCCATGCCCTCGGTGATCATGCATTGTCACCGCATAACCCGCTTCGTTTAGGCTATTTGCAAATTTAACATAACGTCCACTATGCTCCGCCATACCGTGCAATATATGAATATGACCAATACATGGCTTCGCTGGCTTTAATGTTCGAGTAAACAAAAAATGGCCATCTGACATCTCAATATAACGCTCCATTTCTTACACTCCTTCCTCTGCAAAATTTGTTGCATCCAAAATAGCTTGCTCTAGTTGAGCTACATACGTATTTCTTTGTGAATCTGTATAGTGGAAATGTTGTTGCATAACTTGAATAACCTGCTGTTTATAACGTTTTACTGCATCAATATCGAAGTATAACAAGCCTGTTCGACGAATAAAGAAATCACTTGGCGTGTACACCATTTCCGCTTCTATGCCATAAAGTAGCATGGCATGTAAAACCAAAGGCATCGTACTACCGTGCTCATGTAAATATTTCACCTGGTTATATAATGCGTCAACATTTGTCCCATATTTTTGTACAAGCTGTTTTGCTTCATCATAATTAAGGCCATATTGAACGCCCTCTTTAGCTTTATAAGAACTATAATCAGGGAAATTGATGGCATTAATGCCCTTTGCACCAGAAAGGGATAACTCACGTGTCACACATGGACTTGCGTGCTTATATTTATGGATCTTCACAATTTTATCAACGATTGTTTCTGCCATTTGACGGTAGCCCGTTAGTTTACCACCCGCAATCGTTATTAGCCCACTTGGAGCCGTCCATATTTCATCTTTGCGGGAAATTTCGGATGGATCTTTGCCTTTTTCAAAAATAAGTGGACGCACACCTGCCCACGACGATTCAATCGTATCTCTTGAAATATTTGCAGTAGGAAAGACTGTTTTTGCAGCTACAATTAAATAATCAACGTCCTCTTGGGTAGCGACCGGATGTACAGGGTCTCCCTCGTAAACTGTATCTGTTGTCCCTACATACGTTTTACCATCACGTGGAATTGCAAAGGCCATACGCCCATCCATAATATCAAAGTACACGGCTTGCTGTAATGGAAAATCCTTTTGATCAAGGACAATATGGACCCCTTTTGTGAGACGTAATTGCTTTTTGTCTACTACTTTATCCTTTTGGCGGACCTCATCCACCCAAGGTCCAGTCGCATTGACGATTTGGGCAGCATGCACTTCGATTGTTTTCCCTGTAACATGATCCGTCACTTGTGCCCCAACAAGCTTTTTCTTCTCATATAAAAATCCTGTCATTTCCGCATAATTTAAACAAAGCGCCCCATATTCCACAGCTTTTTTCAACACTTCAATTGTTAGACGGGCATCATCCGTACGATATTCAACGTAATAGCCACCACCAATAAGCTCATCTTGATTAAGTAAAGGCTCTAGCGCTGCTGTTTCCTGAGCGTTTAACATAGTTCTTCGTTCATGCTTTTTAACACCTGCTAATCGATCATAGACCTTCAATGCCAATGATGTTGACAATGGTCCAAGTGAGCCCTTTTTATATAATGGTAGTAGCATTTTTTCAGGCGTAGTAACGTGAACAGCATTGTCATAAACAATTTCACGCTCACGCCCAACCTCCGCTACTACACCTACATCAAGTTGCTTTAAATAACGAAGTCCACCATGAATAAGCTTTGTTGAACGGCTTGATGTACCAGCAGAAAAATCCTGCTTCTCAATCAAAGCGACTGATAACCCCCTCGATGCTGCATCAAGTGCAATGCCAGCACCGGTAATGCCACCACCAATGACTAAAACGTCAAAGCTATATTGCTCTAAAAAATGCATAATTTTAGGACGATGATCAAATGAAAACATACCCTTCTCCCCCATTTGCTATAAATTGAAAATACATGTAACCTTTGCTGTATATGTCTGCTTGTATAACTAGTTATAACTTTAAGCTTAGAAATTCCAATGTCATTCGTATAGCTCATCACCATAACGCGTAGTTGATTTCCGTTCCGACTGGGCGCTTTCCTGGGGGCGTCCGATGAGCTGCTTGGCTTCGCTGCAGGGTCTCGGGCCAACACGATGTTGGTCACGAAGGCGTTATCACAGGATGTGATGCTCTTAGCCTTCGTTCCTCTATCGCTAATCCCCAAGGAGTCGCCCAGTCTCCACTCCAATCAACTTAAAATGCATGACATACATTTTAGCAAAATGTCATCCACAACTTTTGATGATGAGTCATTTGTATATGCTTTACCTACAAAATTCCTTTTATTCACATGGACTGTTCATGTTACACTTGAACCTTTGTTCCAGGCGTTACACCTACATTACCCTTTTAAACATTTTTTCCACTTCATAAGATGTAAAATGAATAAGCACTGGACGTCCGTGCGGGCATGTAAATGGATTGTCGGCATTGCGTAAATCTCGCAATAACACTTCCATTTGCTCTTTTGTTAAATAATAATTGGCCTTTATCGACTTTTTACAGCTCATCATAATCGCCGCAGCCTCACGTAATTTTTTGACGTCCGCCTTTTTAGTTGTCAGCACTTGTTCAATTAAGTCCTCAATAACTTCCTGTTCTTCCCCTTTAGGGAACCAGCTTGGATGCTCTCTCACGACAAATGATGCCTGTCCAAATTCCTCTAAAAATACGCCAACAGCTTCTAACTCCTGTCGATTTTCTCTTAATACAAGAGCCTCATCAGCAGCATAATGGAAAGTCAATGGAAGCAATAAAGCCTGACGCTCATTTGGGTTCACCTGACCGACCTTTTCTCGGAAAAATTCATATTTAATACGCTCCTGAGCTGCGTGCTGATCAATTAAATAAAAGCCATCCTCCATTTGTGCAACAATATACGTGCCATGGATTTGCCCTACCACTTCAAGTGCAGGGAATGGTTCTTTCGTAGGCTCATCCTTCAAAACTTCCATTGGCTCTTCTAGCGTCACTTCTTCTTCAGGACGATTCACTTCCATCACTGGTGTCGGTTGCCAACTATCTTCAATGGCAGTAGGAACGGATTCAGATTGTGGCACTATCGGATCTAATGTGTTGGATTCCTGAACAGTTTGTACATCATAAAGTTTCTCTACAATAGCATTCATTTTCTCCACATTAAGCTTCGGTGCTGGTTTCCAAATATTTAACTGCTCCGTCTCAGACTTTGCTACTTTCTCTTTCTTTTCCATTTGCGGTACTCGAATAACATGGCGGATTGTCTCACGTATCGTTTCCTCAATTAGCTTAAGAAGCTCAGGCTCTTTACTTAAACGAATTTGATGCTTGGCAGGATGAACATTGACATCTGTTAAATAAGGATCCCCCTCTATAAAGAGCGCTACAATCGGAAAACGTTCAATGGGCAAATACGTATGATAAGCATCTACAATCGCTTTTTGTATTAAATAATGCTTCACCCAGCGACCATTCACAAACAACGACATATAATTTTTCGAGGCGCGGGTCACCTCTGGTAGTGATACAAAGCCAGAAATTTTATAATCCTGTGACTCTCCACTGAATGCCACCATTTTCTTGGCATTATGCACACCGTAAATGGCCGCTAATACTTGCTGAACGTCACCTCGTCCATTTGTTTGTAACAATTGCTGGCCGTTATGCAGTAATCTAAACGCAATTTGTGGATTTCCAAGGGCAAGGCGGTTCATTAGATCTATTGTATGCCCAAGCTCCGTCTGTATTGTTTTCATATATTTTAAACGAGCAGGTGTATTGAAAAATAGCTGTGCTATTGTAAAATCTGTTCCCTTGCGCAAAGGGCCAGGTTTATGTGTGGCAATATGCCCACCTTCAAGCTCTAAATACGTACCTGATTCACCATTTGATGTAATAAGTGTCATTTTTGACACTGATGCAATGGAAGCTAATGCCTCACCACGGAAGCCAAGTGTACGAATTCGAAATAAATCATGCTCCTGATGAATTTTACTTGTCGCATGGCGAGAGAATGATATTAATGCATCCTCTTCATCCATACCGCTACCATTATCAATGACTTGAATTGAAGTGAGGCCCGCTTCTAGTAAAAAAACATCAATGGACGTACTTCCTGCATCAATGGCATTTTCAACAAGCTCTTTAACGACAGAGGCTGGTCTTTCAACTACTTCCCCTGCCGCGATTTTATTGGACAGCCACTCGTCCATAATTTGTATTTTACCCATAGCGCATCACTCCTTTACTTTTTTGCGTTTACTAGTTGCTGCTGTAATTCATATAAAATATTCATCGCTTGCATTGGTGAAGTGCCTAGAATATTTACTTTTTCTAGGTTTTTAAGCACCTCAGATTCTGCTGGAGAGATTGGTTCTTCCTCCGTAAACAGGGACATTTGCATTGGCTTTTCATCAATCTCCTGTGACAGAGACATTTGCACTGGCTTTTCATCAATCTCCTGTGACAAGGACAATTGCATTGGCTTTTCACCAATCTCCTGTGACACGGTCACTTCATTTCCAGCCTCGAAGTTTTCAAGCAGTACTTGTGCTCTTGTTAAAATTTCCTCTGGCAATTGTGCAAGTTGTGCTACATGAATCCCGTAAGATTTATCGGCAGCCCCCTTTTTCACCTTATGCAAAAAGACAACTGTGCCATTTTTTTCAGTAGCAGATACATGTACATTTTGCAGTCGAGGAAGCTCCTTTTCAAGTGCCGTTAACTCATGATAGTGAGTTGAAAACAGTGTGTTTGCTCCAATTTTATCATGGATGTATTCCATCATGGATTGAGCAAGACTCATGCCATCATAAGTCGATGTCCCACGACCAATTTCATCAAACAGCATTAAACTATTTTTTGTAGCATGCGTAATGGCGTGCTGAGATTCTAACATTTCCACCATAAAGGTTGATTGTCCCGCAGCTAAATCATCCGCTGCACCGATGCGTGTAAAAATCTGATCTGTAATTGGTAATCTAGCTTTTTCAGCAGGCACATAACAGCCCATCTGTGCCATCACAACAATTAGTGCAACTTGACGCATATACGTACTTTTACCGGACATATTCGGACCTGTAATTAGCATCATATTGTTATTTTCCTCAAGAACACAATCGTTTGGTACATACATTTGCTTATTGAGCATCTTTTCAACAACTGGATGGCGCCCTTCAATAATTTCGAGCGAACGTCCTTCATGAAACTCAGGCTTCGTAAAACGATATTTCTCTGACACACTCGCAAAACTTACTAGCACATCTAACTCACTAATACTTGCTGCTAATGCTTGTACACGTGGAATAAACACCTTTAATTCATCACGTATTTCCACAAATAAGTTATATTCTAACGTTAAACTTTCTTCCTCAGCATTTAAAATTAATGCTTCTTTTTCCTTAAGCTCTTGCGTAATATAACGTTCAGCATTTGCCAAAGTTTGCTTACGTTCATAGCGTGTTAAATCAGCTAAATGGATATTAGATTTCGTAATTTCAATATAATAGCCGAAAATTCGATTGTAACCGATTTTTAAGTTTTTAATGCCTGTTTTCGCCCGCTCCTCTTGCTCCAGCTGTGCAATCCAATCTTTCCCATTTCGTGAGGCATAGCGTAGCTCGTCTAATCGCTCATTATAGCCATCGCGAATGACGTCACCCTCTTTAATCGTAATTGGTGGATTGTCAGTAATAGCACGAGCTAAAAGCGCCTCTACATCCGCACACGTATCAAGTGCTGCGCCTAGCTTCTGCAATGTTTCTTTAGTAGCACCACTTAATTGTTGCTGAATTACTGGTACTTGACGTAATGAATCACGTAGCTGCGCTAAATCACGTCCACCTACATTACCAAAAGCTACACGCCCAGCTAAACGCTCTAAATCGTATACTTGTTTTAAAGAGGCTTGGAGCTCCGTTCTTACAAAATACTCTTCCAACAAATCAGTGACGTTTGCTAGTCTCGCTTCAATGGCAGAACGTGAAGCAAGAGGTTGGTGTAACCATTGCTTTAATTTTCGTCCCCCCATTGCAGTCACGGTGTCATCCAACAACCACAAAAGTGTGCCCTTTTGATCGCCTCCGCGAATAGATTGAATAAGCTCTAAATTACGCTTAGAGCTAGAGTCAATTCGTAAATAATTTTTCATTTCATTGTACGTAAATGCTTGAATATGTGATAATGAACGCATTTGTGTTTTATCGATATAATGAAGCAAACGAAGGCAAGCAATTTGTAAATCACTCGGCACCGCTTCTACATAATGTGCAGCTTTATCCAACGTCATTTCATCTGTTTCAATAGAAAGGATGATACCGACATTGACTGCATGCTCTGCTAATAGCAGTTGCAAATTTTCCGTTACAATTAATTCACGAATACCGTATGCCTGCATTTGCATTAAAAGTGCTTTACCGTCGCCCTCAATCGAGGAGGCTACCGCTTCACCTGTAGATAAGTCTAAATAAGCGTAGCCAAATGTCGTATCATCAAATTGCTCCGCAGCACCAATAAAATGATTAGTTTTACCATCAAGCGACTTACCTTCCATGATCGTACCCGGTGTAATAAGCTGTACGACTTCACGCTTCACTACACCCTTTGCTTGCTTCGGATCTTCTGTTTGCTCACAAACTGCAACCTTATAGCCCTTTTGCACAAGTGTTTCAATATAATTTTTTGCCGAATGATGTGGAACACCACACATTGGAATTCGCTCTTTGGCACCAGCATCCCGGCTCGTTAACGTAATTTCTAAAAGTTGTGAGGCATTAATAGCGTCCTCAAAAAACATCTCGTAAAAGTCGCCTAATCTAAAAAATAAAAAGGCATCCTTGTAATCTTCCTTTACCTGCAAATACTGTTGCATCATTGGTGTATATGTTGTCATTTTAAAAATTCCCTCGCTCTAACCTTATAGATATTTTTATTATAACAAAAGATACATGCGAAACGCTTCAATCACCTTTTTTTAAGATGCTAGCGCTTCGCATGTATAAAAGAAATATCGTCTTTACTATTATCTTTGTCTTTCATCAGGAAACGATGAAGACTCTAAAACATACCTACCTTCTTCACTTGAACTTGACGATGAGCTGGAACTAGAACTAGAACTAGAGCTAGATGAAGACGAGGATGAGCTCTCTTCAAAGTTCCATTCCTCTTCGAAATCTAGTGGATGTACACTAATACAGATTGTCGTTTCTCCCATTACCTCTACAACGACTTCGCGTTCGACTAAGATTTCAAATTTCGTACCGCATGGAGAGATGATTGCCTCTATGCAGTTCGGCTCTTGAATGACACGAACACGAACATCATCACCAACACTCACTTCGCCATCTCTAAAAGAAAGCTTCACTTTGTCTTTATAGTGCACCGTTTCAGAAAACACTGCTGTTTTCGAATGACTACTATAGGCATACCAAACATTGACATCAAATTTCCCTGATACTTCTACAAATTTACCGACTTTTTTCGCGGAGCAAGTATGATTGATAACCCAGCAACCTAGAATACTTGTCGGTTTATTTGATGGACATAATGTTACACGTTCTTCTGTTCTCTTCTTCCCTTTGGCAACTACTGCTCTCGTCACGATTTGTCGTAAACGTTTCAGCGCAATTCCTCCTTCGACTCTTTTCACTCCATCATATGCAGGTAGCGCCTATTGGGTGAACATATATTTTTATAGAATCGAATTGCTGATTAAATTCATTTTTCATAGGTTGCCTAAATCACGATGACTTCCACGAGTATTGACGAATAACACATAAAAATAGCCCGAATGCTGTCATTATAGCTTTTCATTTTGTTAAAAAACTATAATGTCAATGAAATTAAGATGTTCTAAAGTATGTGCTTTTCAGCAAATCGAGGGGTTGATTTCCGTTCCGGCTGGGCGCTTTCCTGGGGGCGTCGGGGCAACAGGATGTTGGTCACGAAGGCGTTATCACAGGACGTGATGCTTTTAGCCTTCGTTCCCCTCCCGCTTCACTCGCGCTGCTCGCTCCAGGGTCTCGGGCCAACACGACGTTGGTCACGAAGGCGTTATCACAGGATGTGATGCTTTTAGCCTTCGTTCCTCTATTGCTAATCCCCGAGGAGTCGCCCAGCCTCCACTCCAATCAACCACTTCACATAGCATGTATCTTCTGGCAAGTCATTCTTATTTATAGTGAAAAAACGAAATTTCAGAAACATTTTTTGTGCGAAATCGTAGTGCTAACGTAGCGAAAACAAAAACAGATTTACAATCGCGTCACTGTCGTTCGATTATTGTGAGTAGCCATAGCGTGTGCTTTTGAAATGCATACAATTTATAAAAGTTCCACGCTTTCGTTGATTTGAGTGGAAGGTTACTCAAGTGCTTTTGTCGAGGTGAAAAGCTTCCCACATTGAAAGCGAATAGCCTGGATCGTAACCACCCTCATCTAAAGCGCCACAACATTCACAAAGATTTCCTTGACCATTTTTTTCAACAATAGTAAAGCTCGAATGAAAGTATTCATTCGAGCTATTTCTTCTATTATTTTTATGAGCAGCTGCCCGGTGTTGTATTTGCTACGTATGAGCCAGTTTCTCCACGAAGTAAATCCCCACCCGTTGAGCGAATAATCTCATTTGTAACATTGTTTGCAATTGTGTTTGATACTAATTGCAATAAATCATTTACATCCCCTTGAGATTCTTTAAATTGTTGAACCACTGGGATTGCGTTGATTTCTTCTTCGATTTTTTCGATTTTGTCTTCAATTAATTTAAGCGCTTTTTCTTTACCTAAGTGTTGGAAGTTAACAGCTTGCTTTTGTAGGCTTTTTAGACTTGCAATACGCTCACGTACCTGTTGGTTTTCATTAATTTGTGCTTCTGCCTTTTTGAAAAATTCAACTTCTGGCGTATTGGCAATCATATGCGCAATTTCGTGTGACTTCTTGATTAAATCTTCTTTTGTATATAATACTTGTGTCATTTACGCTTCCACCTTTTCATTTTTTACTACTTCTACGAATTCACCAGTCAGTGAATATGAAGTAGCTTCAACTATTTTAACCTTCACTAATTGACCAATTAGATCTGCAGGCGCTTTAAAGTTTACAAGACGATTTTTACGCGTATAGCCAGCTAACACATCATCACGTCTTTTACTTGTACCTTCGACTAATACTTCTACTATTTCACCCTTCAAGCCCTCTAATGCTTTGCGAGAGTATTCCCCTACAACCTCATTTAATCGTAGAAGTCGTTCTTTTTTCACTTCTTCAGGTACATTATCCACCATTTTGGCAGCAGGTGTACCTTCACGAGGAGAATAAATATAAGTAAAGGCCATTTCAAAGCCTACTTCACGGTACAAGGATAAGGTCTCCTCAAATTGTTCTTCGGTTTCGTTAGGATAACCTACGATAATATCTGTCGTTAGTGTTACTTCCGGAATAGCCGCTTTAATTTTCGCTACTAATCCAAGGAAATGCTCACGTGTATACTTACGCGCCATAATTTTTAGCACATCATTTGAACCAGATTGTACTGGTAAGTGAATATGCTCCACTAAGTTACCACGTTTTGCAAGAACTTCGATTAACTGATCATCGAAGTCACGTGGATGACTCGTAGTAAAACGAATACGTGGGATATCAATTTTTCGTAATTCATCCATCAAATCACCAAGTCGATATTCAATATCCTCAAAATCCTTGCCGTAAGCGTTGACATTTTGTCCTAAAAGCATAATTTCTTTATAACCCGCAGCCGCTAGTTCACGAACTTCAGCAATGATTTCCTCTGGACGGCGACTACGCTCCTTACCACGCGTATAAGGTACAATACAATACGTACAGAATTTATCACAGCCGTACATAATATTTACCCAAGCTTTGATGGAGCCAAGACGTTTTTTCGGCAGATTCTCAATTACATCGCCTTCTTTAGACCAAACCTCAATGACCATTTCCTTAGACATATATGCTTCTTTTAAAATGTTCGGTAAACGGTGAATATTATGTGTACCAAACACCATATCGACATGCGGATAACTTCTTAAAATTTTATTGACAACGGATTCTTCCTGTGACATACAGCCACAAACCCCGATCAGCATTTCTGGATTTTTACGTTTATATTTTAACAGGAAGCCAAGTTCTCCAAATACTTTATTTTCCGCATTTTCACGGATAGCACACGTATTCAGTAGTACGACGTCAGCTTCATCAATTATATCTGTAGACGTATAACCTAGCTGCATAAAAATCCCAGCCATAACTTCTGTATCGTGCTCATTCATTTGACAGCCATACGTACGAATATAAAAAGTACGCCCTGTACCCATACCTGCAAACTCTTCTGCAATATTAAAGTCCTTGTGGTACTTAACATCTTCTTTCCCACGTTTTTTAGCATCTTTTAATGAAGGTGCCGTAAAGACCGTTTCAAAATATTTACTATAATCCTTTTCAGGCTTGTCTTCTTTTTTTGGTTGATTGACTTGTTGATTAGCTAAGCGTTGTTCTTCATTCATCGCAATCAGGTAACTCCTTTCAAACGAATTCCATACATTTGAAATCCCATTTTACTATTATACTGAATAATTGCAACATCCTACAAGACTTGCGTACTAAATGTCGCGGTTTAGACTTAATTAAGCTTCGTAAGTTGAATATTTTTGTAAGGTTGAGGGGGGACCGCCAGTTTTTGCGGGGGCTTTCTTTCAGTATGTTGGTTTTATCCGTCACTTTATCGGGGCTATCCACGTATTTGGCTTCTCTATCCATCATTTCGACGGGGCTATCCACGTATTTGGCTTCTCTATCCATCACTTCGACGGGGCTATCCACGTATTTGGCTTCTCTATCCGTCACTTCGACGGTTCTATCCACGTATTTGGCTGTTCTATCCATCATTTCGACGGTTCTATCCACGTATTTGGCTTCTCTATCCATCATTTCGACGGGTCTATCCACATATTTGGCTTCTCTATCCATCACTTCGACGGTTCTATCCACGTATTTGGCTGTTCTATCCGTCACTTTGGATTCTTTTCCGTCGCTCGGCTGGCTCTTTCCGTCGCTTTGACTGTTCTATCCGTCGCTTTGCATTCTTTCCGTCGCTATGACGATTCTATCCGTCACTCCGCTGATTCTTTCCGTCGCTTTGCATTCTTTCCGTCGCTTTGACTGGTCTATCCGTCGCTTCAGCGATTCTATCCATCACTTTGACGGTTCTATCCACTTATTTGGCTTCTCTATCCATCATTTCGACGGTTCTATCCACGTATTTGGCTGTTCTATCCGTCACTTTGGATTCTTTTCCGTCGCTCGGCTGGCTCTTTCCGTCGCTTTGACTGTTCTATCCGTCGCTTTGCATTCTTTCCGTCGCTATGACGATTCTATCCGTCACTCCGCTGATTCTTTCCGTCGCTTTGACTGGTCTATCCGTCGCTTCAGCGATTCTATCCATCACTTTGACGGTTCTATCCACGACTTTAGCTGCTCTATCCGTCACCTTTGACGATTCTATCCACGACTTTAGCTGCTCTATCCGTCACTTCGACGGTTCTATCCACTTATTTGGCTTCTCTATCCATCATTTCGACGGTTCTATCCACTTATTTGGCTTCTCTATCCATCATTTCGACGGTTCTATCCACTTATTTGGCTGTTCTATCCGTCACTTTGGATTCTTTTCCGTCGCTCGGCTGGCTCTTTCCGTCACTTTGACTTTTCTTTCCGTCGCTTTGCGGATTCTATCCGTCACTTTGACAGTTCTATCCACGACTTTCGCTGTTCTAACCTTCACTTCGACGGTTCTATCCACGACTTTCGCTTCTCTATCCGTCACTTCGACGTTCCTATCCACGACTTTCGCTTCTCTATCCGTCACTTCGACGGTTCTATCCACGACTTTCGCTTCTCTATCCGTCACTTCGACGTTCCTATCCACGTCCTTGGCTGCTCTATCCTTCACTTCGACGCTTCTATCCACGTCCTTGGCTGCGCTATCCGCCACTTTTACGATTCTACCCACGTCTTTGGCTGCTCTATCCTTCACTTCGCTGAAGCCTATCTACCACTCTTTCAAAAATAAAAAATCACCGATGATATTCATCAACGGCGACATTTATTATAGTTCTATATATTGCTTTTTGCGTTGATTAAACCCAATAATGGATCGTACGCCATTGCTTTTTAGTAAGTCTGTATTAGCAAATGTGTATTTGCCTAAATCGTCTGGGAAATGTGCATCTGAAGAAATTGTAAAGGCTACACCATGTTCAATTAAAATTTGCAAGAATCGGGGGCCTGGGCACATTTCCTTTACTGGATAGCGATAATATAAGCCGGCATTTATTTCAGTGGCAGTTTGCGTGGTCACAAGTGCCTTTGCAATTCTTTCATACCAAGAGTCAAGAAAAGCCGTATCCTTCACTTGATAGTCAAACACTTTAAAATTATCCAAGTGTGCTACAAAATCAAACATGTTTGAGTGGATCATTTTTTCGACTGTAGCAAAAAAACGCTCATAGTTCTGCTGTAATGTAGCAGCATCCATGTCCTCAAATATGTATTGTGTTTGAGGATTATCAAAGCCCCAACCATCCACAAAATGGACTGATCCGATGACGTAATCCCACGGGTACCCTTCCAGTAATGATGCTAATTCTTCCTCACCGCCGACAAAATAATCTGCCTCTATGCCTAGCTTTAAGGAAATACCATGCCGACTCCATTTTTCCTTTGCTCGATTAATAGCTGACACAAAATCATCCATGCTTTCTGTCATCACACGGTCAAGCCAGTACCGCTGTACTTTTCCAACTTCATTGTCATCTAACTGCATATTACGCTCAAAATATGCTTGCGTCTCTTTGAAACGATATAGATGGTCGACAATTCCAACCTCCCTCAAACCGAGCTGCTTTGCCTGCTGTAAATATAAATCTAACCATTCCTCACTATAACAGCCATTTTGTAATCGCTGTGACAACTGCTGCATTTGCAACTCAACATATGCTCTAGAACCTTTTGCTGCCGCTTCATCTTCATTAAAAAAACTAATCGCCTGAGAAGTACGCTCTAACCAACGAAATGAATATGGGCCTTCCTCTAAATGTACATGATAATCAATCATTCGCTATTCCCTCCATTACATACCGTCCACTTTTCCTCATATATTTGCCACTCCACTGGGCAAGCTATATCACAAAAAATTTCGGAGCTCTCCTCTATGTGGCAAATTTGATAAAAGGACTTCCCATTTATTTTTGTTGCATCCGCTAGTAAAAAGTTCATCTTACTATGATCAAGCATTTTTTTAGAAATTAACGATTCATCCAAATCGTAATCGTAAACAATACCTTCGCTAATACCACCACATGATATAAATGCTTTATCAAAATTCATATTACCTAACAATTCCAAAGTCATAGCTCCTGCTACTGAGGATTGCCTTGGATTTGTCGTTCCTCCGAGTAAAATAACCTTACCCGTCATTCGTCGCTCTTCAATAGCCAAATTAAATTGTACAGCTGCAGCGATAGAATTGGTTACGACCGTTATATCATCGACTGCCAATAAAAAATCTGCAATATGCACCGTTGTCGTACCGGTATCAACGGCAATTGTATCCCCATCACATATACGTCTAGCTGCCACACGAGCTATATTGCGTTTTGCCTCTTTTTGCATTTGAAGCTTTCGCAAAAATATTGGTTCATTTCTAACGTGTGTATACTTCACAGCTCCTCCGTGTACTCTCGTTAATAAACGCTGTTGCTCTAGCTCATCAAAATCTCTGCGAATCGTTTCAGGCGCCACTTGTAATTCTTCCGCAATATTGGCAACAATAATTTTCTCATCAACCTCTAATTGCTGTAAAATAAACTCAAATCGTTCTATTTTTGCATATGTCATGATAATGCAATCACATCTTCTCTCGCCACATAGCACACATATTTCTTCCCCAGTTCAAACGACTGCCCTCGTTGGTGTAGCTGCTCCATCGTAAAGGGACATTCTCCCTCGAATGTTGTCCGAATAACATTACCGCTCATTAATGACTGCTTCGCCTCTCCAGTAATACAAACATCCCCTTGCCTCTGATCGAGATGAATGGCTTCCGGTCGAATCGCAAATTTTAAGTATTCTTTTGGCAATATCTCGCCAATCATTGTCTCAAGAGCTTGACGTGTAAAGACATTATAATGTCCGATAAAATTAGCGATAAACTCACTTTCAGGGCTTGTATAAATCGCAGTAGGTGTTCCGCTTTGTGCAATCATCCCATTATTCATAACAAATATTCTGTCAGAAACAGCCATTGCTTCCTCTTGGTCATGCGTAACTAAAATCATCGTTATGCCAAGCTTTTGCTGGATAGCTCGTAAGTCTGCTTGAAGCTTCTGACGAATTTGGGCATCTAGCGCACTGAGCGGCTCATCTAACAACAATACTTTAGGGCGTACAATTAAAGCTCGAGCAAGGGCAACACGCTGCTGCTGACCGCCAGATAATTCTTTCGGATATGCGTTCGCTTTTTCACTTAAATGCACTGTCGCAAGCATTTCTTGAACACGTTGATCGACTTCTGCAGTATTTACTTTTTGCATACGTAACCCAAAGGCTACATTTTCTTTCACCGTCATATTTGGGAATAGCGCATATGATTGAAACACCATACCAACTTGACGATCCTTTGGTTGAACACCCATCATATCCTTGCCTTCAATGATAATCTTTCCTGCAGATGCATCTGTTAAGCCTGCTAAAATACGCAAAATGGTACTCTTACCACAGCCACTCGGACCTAAAAGAGTTATAAATTCACCTTTTTCAATCTTCATATCTATATTTGATAAAACTGTCGTTAATCCATATTTTTTATGAAGTCCTTCAATCACAATATAACTCATAGATTTGTAGCACCTTTCGATCGTTTCGTTAATCTTGCAATAGCAAACGTTAATAAGCCCATAAGAACGAGATAAATAAAGACAACTGCACTAGCAATATGTCCACTTGTACTAAGCTTCTTCATTAAATAAATTTGCACCGTTTCAAAGCGAGAACCGACAACGAGATTAATCAGTACAAACTCTCCAAAAAGCACGGAAAACGATAATAATGCACCTGCAAATAAGCCTGGGTATACAGTAGGTAACAATATTTTGGTAAATGCCTGTAATTTCGATGCCCCCAGTAATTGTGCTGCATCTAAAAGCTGCCGTGCATCTACATTCCGCAAACTATTGCGTGTCCCCTGGTATATGTACGGTAAGATGCTGATAACATATGCCCCTAAAACTACTAAAATCATTGGCACTCCAAATTGGCTGTAAACACGGATGAGCCCAACTGCTAAAATAATTCCAGGAAATGAATACACCATCACAACAGCCATCTGAATCCATTTTTCGTATTTCGGAAAATACAACACGATGACAAATATGGCCGGTACGATAACGAGCAATGCAATTATTACAGCCCCACTCGACAATAAAACAGAACGCCCAAACGCCTGCATAAATTCTGCATCCTGAAATAATGTAGCAAGCCATTTAAATGTTAAACCTTCTGGCAAAATGGTCTTATTCCAATTCGTCGCAAAGGCATAGAACATTGTTGCAACAACCGGCAACACTAAATACACCACTAACAGGAGGAAAAATAAATCAGCAAAGCCTCTTTTTTTCACTATAACTTCCTCCTTGTTTTTGAAATGCTCCATTCACTTAATAGCATCGCTGTCACCATCGTAACTGCTAGTATTACTGCAATAGCACTTGCCAGCTCTGGTTGGGCAAAAATATCGCCCTTAATAAGAGAGCCAATACGAATGGCCACTAAATTGTAATTACTACTAGTTAGTGCATAAGCAGAGGCATATGCTCCCATTGCATTGGCAAACAATACGCTAAATGTTCCAACAATCCCTGGAAGCATAACAGGAATCCCAATCTTCATCCAAAACTGCCAAGTAGAAGCGCCAAGTAGTGCTGCTGCTTCCTTCCATTGTTGCTGAATTCCATCATAAATTGGGTATAAAAGCATTAATGCTAATGGCAGCTGGAAGTAAATATAAATAAGTAACAAGCCACCCCAGCTATAAAGAGAAAATGACGATAATGCGTCGATCCCCCATTTATCGAATAGCAATGTAAAGAGCCCACTATTGCCAAGTAATACGATAAACGCAAACGCTAACGGAATACCTGAAAAATTTGATGTTAAATTTGTTAGTATTAAAATTTTCTCGCGCACTGGCTCAGAAAATCTCATCATCGCATAAACTGCAAATAAGGTAACGATTAAGGCAATGACTGCCGAAATAACGGACAGTGTAATACTATTTTTAAAGCCTTGTAAAATGTAATCATTTGTTAGTACCGATTGATATTGTGCAAATGTAAAACCATCACTATTTTGAAAGCTTGTGATTAGCATATACAGTAACGGTACTAAGAAAAATAACAAGACAAGTACTAGAAAAGGAGAAAGCCAGGCAACTGTTTGCCGCTTCGAAATCAAAACAATCACTTCTTTCTTTATTTAATAGCGGCCATATAGATTAATGATGATAGAAGGCTCATCACCATAATGTGGGGTTGATTTCCGTTCCGGCTGGGGCGCTTTGTTGCTGTCGCTTCGCTTTCGCACAGAGCAAAGCTTCCTGGGGGCGTCGGGGCAACAGGATGTTGGTCACTAAGGCGTTATCACAGGATGTGATGGTTTTAGCCTTCGTTCCTCTATCGCTGATCCCCAAGGAGTCGCCCAGCCTCCACTCCAATCAACTAATACATTACATATGTTTTAAAAATGTCAGGATCAACCTTTGGTGATAATCTCAAACACGCCTGATTAAATAATGATAATTAAGCTTTTTTTAAAGAATGCATCCCCTCTAATAACAACGGAACCATTTCATCAGAAGGTTCGATATTCAATAAATGACAGCACAGAGGAGCAATTTGTAGCTGTGAGACAATCTCATCCTTAATGCCTGCTTTAACGTGATTCGAAATAACAAACATTGGTACATGCCGATCTTCAGCTGTTGTTCCGCCATGATTACCATCACTCGTCATCCCATGATCTGCTGTCACGATAACTTCATAACCCTGCGCAAGACATTTTGGAATAAATAGAGATAATAATGCATCCACTGCTAAAACACGATTTCGGTATTGTGCCGAATCAGCTGTAAATTTATGTCCATCATCATCTACATTCATCGGATGAATATATAAGAAATCTGGTTGCTTTTGATCCATTAGCCATGCAGCTTCAGCAAATAAATGACTGTCTGGATAGTGATCTTCAAAATAGAACAAGCCATTCTCAATCGGCAATTGTGTATCTAATTGTAACCTGTCCTCCATATGCACAAATGGTGCACGATTGTATAGTTCACTAACCCAATAATAGGCTGCTGCTGCTGTAGACAAACCGTTTTCTTTCGCTACATGAAATAGACTATTTTGCGTAGATAAACGTACTGTCATATTGCTCGTCACCCCATGTACAATGGGTGGTGTCCCCGTTAAAATCGTTTCATATAAAGGCCTTGATAGAGACGGGACCTCTGAGCAAACCTTGTAGCGTGCTGCAATCTTACGTTCAACTAAATGGTGCATAAATCCCATATGGGTACAGGCTGTATCAAAGCGAAGTGCATCTACGACAATTAAAACAACTTTATTATTGCCCATGAATTAATACCTGCTCCTGATATAGTTGTGGAATTTGCTTTGTTGTTTCTTCCCATTTCTTTTGGTCTTTTACTGGCTGTGCATTTTTGTACATGTCCGCAGGTAATAATAGTTTCTGAACATCTTGAGACAATTGAACCTTGTCACGAATCGGACGAGCATAACCCTTCGCTAAATTTTCTTGCCCTGCATCTGATAAAATGTATTCTCGAGCTAGCATTGCTGCATGAGGATTTTTGGCGTACTTGTTAATGATCGTTGCATAGCCTGATGTTACAGAGCCTTCTGATGGAATGACAACATCAAAACGTTTCTCATCAATTTGGTGTCGATAGCCGAGTGAATTAAAATCCCATAAAATCGCTACGTCAATTTCTCCTTTTTCTAAATTCGCTACAGATGGATCACCTTTTAAACGCCCCTGCTTTGCTAAGTCTGCAAAAAAGTCTATTCCTGGTTGAATATTCGATTCATCGCCACCAAATGCCATAGCAGCTGCTAAAATAGCAAACTGTGCTTGATTCGCTGTTAAAGCATCACCAATGCTGACAGTGTAATCTCCGTTTTTAATGTCCGCCCAAGATTTCGGGGCATTTTTGACATTGTTTTTATCAGTTAAAAATGAAATGGTTCCAGTGTAACCCACGATCCAATGTCCTTCATCATCCTTTGCCCAGTCAGGTATTTCATCCCAATAAGATGTTTTGTAAGGTAATGTTAACCCTTTGTCCTTGGCAATCGGCCCAAAGGCAATTCCGACGTCACCAATATCAGCAGTGGCATCATCCTTTTCTGCCTCAAACTTTGCTAGCTCCTCAGCACTCGACATATCTGAATCCTTATGTTTAAGGCTATATTCAGTACCAAGCTCATCCCAAGTCTCCACCCAGTTAGCCCACGTATCTGGCATACCAACAGAATTTACAGTGCCTTCTTCTTTTGCTTTTTTCGTAACCTCTTCAAGCGTTAAATCACTTTTCACTTCATTAGAACTAGATGAACCGTCCGAACAAGCCGCCAACATTGAAATTGCTAACGCTCCGATTAGACCTTTCTTCCACAACTTTTGAATTGCCATGAGTTGGAACCTCCATTTGTTTATGTTTGTTTTCATTTGCCTTACAACATTTATGATAGAAAACAAACATTAAGCAAGTATGGAGGACGTTAAAATATTCAGTAAAAATTATTAAGGAATTATAAATCTATGAACAATTATTAATTGAAAGGGGGATCGTAAAAGTTTTAGGGGAAATAAGAAGGAATCTAGTTCTGTATGTGCACGTTTATGTAGCCTTGTAGACGTGCACACACTCTAGATTCATTTTATAAACCAAGAAAATCTGCATATGTATGTGGCTCGTTTTCCTTTAAAATTGTTAAAAATGTAAATGCAAGCTGTACAACTGACCACCATCTCATATTGTAGGACATTTCAAAGCGGGAAGGTTCTAATGTAAATACATCCTGAAAAATATCAAGTGGATCAATTTTTTCATCTTTTAATATTGAGAGAAAACCTAAAAACAACGTATGGTCTTTGACCTCAATCACTTTCCCTTCAACAAGTGCATCAATATTTTCTGGTTGATGGAAATTACATTGTGTCGCAACATACCTTTCTAAATCCTGCGCGCGCTGTCTTTCTTCACGTTCTTTTTTCTTTGCAATAAAATCAATGACGTTATCCACGTGCATCGCCTCTTCTTTTTTCTTTTATTGTAGCATTTTTTATAATACTATTGCCCGAACACACTCCCCATTTTTTCCTTTTTACCAAAAACAATAAATAATAATATTAGCAGATTTGCCAAAAAAATCCTCTACAGGTATTTTATTAGTAGGTCAACCCAATCATTTAATTAAAGGCTCTCCATCATAACGTGGGGTTGATTCCGCTCCGGTTGACGCTCTTCTGGAGTGTCAGATAAAAATCGATATACTTACAAAGGGGGTGATAAGATGAATAAATGGCTAAAAGTTTGGAGCATATTCATTTTTTCAATTGGGGGAATAGTGATATTACTAATATTTTTGACTGTCTTTTCATTATTTAGTTTTAGGGCATCGATGATACCAGATAGAAAAGAAGAGGAAAAGGTAATTTCACAAGCAGAACAATACATACAAGAGACATATCCAACTATGAAATACGAAATCTCCCATGTCCTTTATGATAATGATAAGGAATACCCTGATTTTGAATATGCTGCAGTGATTTTAAATATAGACACACAAAAGACGTTCATGGTTTATGAAAATAGACATACGGAACAAATGGAAGATGATATAGCAATTCAAGAAGAAGCAAAATTCATAGAACAAGTAGAACCAAAAGTTAATCGTTATATAACTAAAACATTTGGGGAACCGAATAGTATGTCATTTACGCCTTCATATTCGACAAGAGCTAAACCTGTGCTTAATATTCGGCTAACTAACAAAAAAGAGGAAATAAACGAAGAAATGTTTCAAACTTTTATTGATTATTTACAACATGAATTGAAGGTTGAACATGCAGATGTAACTTTTTTGTATGATAATGAAACTGAACATTGGAGTAGGGAATTTTAATAACAGAAGCTGTCCAACAAATGGGAAATTGATCTGCTGCTTTGTATAGTTCATTTAAACGATAGCAAAAAAGACAACTTCGCTAAGTGAACTGCTCCCTGTCAAGTAGACAGTGGAAATAATAAAAAATGTATTAAGCGGCTTGAGCCCTGAATTCTAAAGGACTCAAGCCGTTTAATCGT
>NZ_JBNNUX010000031.1:0-51184 GCF_050280145.1 Lysinibacillus sp. NPDC093688 | reverse complement strand
TGACATCCGCCGGAGGCTTTGGGCCAACACGACGTTGGTCACTCAGTCGTTGCCACAGGACGTGGCGTTCTTAGACTGAGTTCCACTATTTCAGCAGGTATTTGGACACCCACTGAAAAAATAACTTCCCACCATTCATCTCACCGCCTATAGAGGTGGGAAACTTCTGCTGAAAAAAGTTAAAATTGAACATGTCTACGATACCATCATGCATATACTGTCTGCGAGGAGGAGTGAAAATCGCTGTAATAAAGACGAATGATGCACAAACAGCCATGCTAGCGAGGCTTATGCGCGCCGAGGCAGAAGGTGAAGGGAACGCTGATGGTCGGCAATGTTGGCGTCAATCGTGTACGAGCAGATTGTTTAGATTTTACGGATGTTCGTACAATTGAACAAATGGTTTATCAGCGTTCTGGGGGCTTTGAAGCGACAGTAAAAGGCTACTTTTATCAACGAGCACGTGATCAAGATCTTCGATTAGCAAGGAGGGTTATTCAAGGCGAAAGATTCCATCCAGCAACTCGTTCACTATGGTTATTCAGACCTGAGGGAGATTGTCCAGCACAATGGTATGGTCAGTGGAACACGGGAAGATTCAACGCGCATTGCTTCTTCTCGCCAACCGAAGAAGATTGTCCTCAAATCTAAAAGAAAGAAGGTTGATAACTTATGATGCCTTATTATTGGACACCGACAACGCAACAACAACAAATGCCTCAAGTGCCTCCACAGGTAATTCCCGGAGCACGACAACCTGGACGGGAGCAATCGTTTATTGAAAATATTTTTCGTTTGAATCGCGGAAAGCCTGGTACTTTCCATTTTTCTTTCGAACATGCGATTGAGCCAGGAAAAAACACGAAAATTGTGCGAGGCGTTGTAGAAGCTGCTGGTCGAGATCATGTTATTTTACGTGAACTCAAATCAAATCATCGTTTCCTATTCCCAATGATTTACTTTGATTTTGCTGAATATGATGAGGAAATGGCTTACTTTAACCAAAATCCATAATTGAAATGAACAATTCATAAGTTCGTGTTTTCTAAATTCCACTCCTCAATAGCAAGGAGGACCGAGCAAAGTGGTGCTCCTTCGCACCTTAGAGGTAATTATCCTATTGTTTTGTCAATTAGAGTAAAAAATTGTTCTATTTGAATAAACTCGTATCTCCATGTTATAATTCTTACTGAAGATGTATATAAAAAATATAAGACCATTCAGTGTGACAGCACCAAATGGTCTTAGTAACAAGACGAATCGCTTCAAAGGCGATTTGCAATGAGAAAAGAAGTAAACCTACTCACATGCTTGCGAGGCAGAGGCGGTTTACTTTTTTTGTGTAAAAGTAAATGACAAGGCAATTACTGACACTATAAGAATTGCAAAATTAATAGTCAGCGTCATTGCTTCAAAAATAGTCATTGGCATCAACTCCTTTCCCTTCAATCACTTGAAGAAAATAGGTGGAAATTTGATCGCCAACCGCCTTGAAACCTCTATCTAGTTACCTCTTAATTATATCATATTATAGGGAGAAATCGCTTTTCTAAACATATCTAACTATAACCATATAATCTACCTTACTAGTGTATTTCCTTATTTACACATAGTAAAATGAATGAAATATATAGAAGTAGCACTCAAAGTAATATCAGGAGACGTCTTGCTCATACTTCGTGGCAATGCAAGTTTCGTTGTGACTCCCGATTGGGTCTCATGTTTTTGAGTGCCCGTAAATGTTTCTCGTATGAAATGAGGAATTTACGCGGGCATTTATCATTAGATTGAAAAATTGGCATGGTAGGATTCCTCCTAGCATGCCAATTTTTATTGAAAGCCCTAAAAGAGCTTCCTATTGATTTTCTTGTAAAAATTGCAATGTTGCTTTTCCTAAAGTTTTGGCAGCAATCAACATTGCACGCTCATCAAAATCAAAGCGTGCATGATGATGAGGATATGCCACTTCCCACTCTGGCTTTTTAGCACCTGTGAAGAAAAATGTACCTGGTACATTCTCTAAATAATACGCAAAATCCTCACCAATCATAAATGGTGGGCACGTTATAATATTTTCTACTCCTGGTATATCAACTGCCAGTTGTGCAACAAATTCTGTTTCTTTCGCATGGTTGTAAACAGGTGGATAGCCCCTCGTATAACGGTAATTATAGCTTGCACCAAAGGCCAAACAAGAGGCATTTAATACGGCCTCAAGCTCTTGCTCCATTTGTTTGCGTACGGGCTCGTCAAAAGTTCGGACTGTTCCAGCTAACACTACTCGCTCTGCAATCACATTAAAAGGATTGATGGCCTCAAGATGACCAATTGTTAAAACGGCTGATTTTAATGGATCAATACGGCGAGATATGAGCTGCTGCGCATTGACTACAAACTGTGACGCTAGAGTAACAGCATCAATAGAATGATGAGGCTCCGCACCGTGACCACCTTTACCTTGAATCGTAATTTCCACCTTATCCGCGGCAGCCATAATTGCCCCATCTCTCACCAATATATCGCCCAATGGCGTTGGTGCCCATAAATGTGTACCGAAAATAACATCTACCCCGTCTAGACAGCCATCTTCAATCATAGGTTTTGCTCCACCTGGCGCCATTTCTTCTGCATGCTGATGAATAAAAACTATATTACCTGCAATGTCATCCTTCATTGCATGAAGCGCTTTAGCAAGCACTAGTAATGTCGCAGTATGACCATCATGTCCACATGCATGCATTTTCCCATCCACTTTTGACTTATAAGGAATGTCATTTTCCTCCTGAATGGCTAGAGCATCAAAATCAGCGCGTAATGCCACTGTTTTACCTGGCTTTCCTCCATTTAAAGTTGCAACAACACCCCGTCCACCTACATGCTCACGAACCTCATGTCCTAACGCTCGATGAAAAGCAGCTACATATGCTGGTGTTTCCACTTCCTCAAAGGATAATTCCGGATATTCATGTAGATGACGGCGAATCGCTACCATTTCATCATAGTTATTATCTAGTAAAGTAAAAAGCTTCTCCATATCACAAAACCTCACTTCTCATTTGTCGAACTTATTTGATAATTATAGTGTACTATAAATCCTTACAAAAACAATAGGAATTAAAACTACCATTCTATAGAAATTATATTGATCATCACCAAAACGTGTGGTTGATTTCCGTTCCGACTGGGCGCTTTCCTGGGGGCGTCCGATGAGCCGCTTCACTCGCTCTGCTCGCTGCAGGGTCTCATCTGTGACGCTGATCCCCGAGGAGTCGCCCAGCCTCCACTCCAATCAACTTATTTACATAGTAGACGTGTTAATAAAAAGTCATCCACAACTTGGTGATGAACCAATTATATTGATGATTTAGAAAAAATCTCTTCAATCCATTACTAAAAGAGATCTGTAAAAAACAAAAACTCCCTCACACATAGTGCAAAGGAGTAACTTTGTAGGACTATCTATATTATCGAGCATGTTTAAGCGCAGTTATTATAATTAGAACCCAGCCAACTAAAAATAGAACACCACCAATTGGTGTGATCGCGCCTAGAACTTTAACGCCGCTGATTGCCAGTACATATAAGCTTCCTGAAAAGAAGACAATACCTAGGTTGAAAAAGATTCCAGCTAAATTTAACTGCTTGACCGCACCTAGTAGTTTGGAGCTCATCAATATACCAATGATAAGGATAGCTGTAGCTTGAAACATCTGATACTGCACAGCTGTTTCCCAAATCCCGCGACTATAATCGTCTAGAACTTCTTTTAAAGCATGTGCACCGAATGCACCCAGTGCCACTGCTAAAAAGCCATGAAGTGCACCTGTCACGATAAATTTTTTCATATTGTTTACCCTACCTTTAATGGTTAAAAGTCAAAAATTGAATCACCATTCGCTCCGTCTTCTTCTTCAATTTTTGCTGTATATAAACTTGTTTGCTTCGGCTCTGACACTAGCATTTGCGGCAGATGTTTTGACTGCGCTTTAGAAATGCCGTCAGATGCGTCTAATACCACGTCGCATAATGCTCGGATTGCTGTTAAGGCTTCACGAATTTGTTGTTCGTCTCCAGCATTTTTGACACCGGATAATTGTTTTTCAAGTTGTTGAATAACGGCTTGATAAGGAATCATTGCATTCTCCCACTTTCTGCTTTTGGCACAAATTTCAGACAGTCTGTGCCAGAGGATTGTTTAACGACAACGGATGGTATTTGCTTTGTTTTAAAGCCATATGCTACACAAGCCCGTGGAGTTTGTGGGTCCCATGTTACTTTAAAATATTGACATTTGAAACAATTTACCTTCATCGTTGTCCCCCACTTTCTTCTATTATTAACTGTAACACGAAACGATAAGTGCATCAATTTCGCCTTGGCGTTATTATAGCTGTCGCTACAAAAACATTTACTGAATGAAGATAAAGATTACTAAGCTAGGCACCAATCAATTGCTTGCGCTCCCCATTCCTCTAACTGTGCATTGATTTTCGAGTATGGTTTACTGCCAAAAAACCCTCGATAAGCACTTAGTGGACTTGGATGAGGCGCTTCTAAAATAAAATGTGGCGTTGAGTATTGACGAATTAATTGTTTCTTTCGTTGTGCCGGTCTACCCCAAAGTACAAAAATAACGGGTTTATCTCTTGATGCTAATTTATCGATGACAGCATCCGTAAATTGCTCCCATCCTTGTTCTTTATGGGAATTCGCCTGACCTGCTCGAACAGTTAATACAGTGTTTAATAACATTACACCTTGCTGTGCCCATTTTGTTAATGTTCCGTCTGAAGGGATTGGACAGCCAAGATCATCCTGTAACTCTTTTAGCATATTTCGTAAGCTTGGTGGATGTGGGATTCCTGGCATGACCGAAAAACTTAAGCCATGTGCTTGGTTTAGTCTATGATAAGGATCCTGACCTAAAATTACGACCTTCACATCTTGATAAGCTGTCGTATAAAATGCATTCATTATATCATTCATCGGTGGGTAAATTGTTTGGGTTGAATATTCATGTTCTACAAATTGACATAGCTTTGTATAGTATGTTTTTTCTATTTCTTCTGCAAGTATTGCTTGCCAATCATTCGGGAATGCTTGTTTCATCTTAATATAAGCCCCTTTCTCTTCTTACAACGGTACAAAAAAATAATGTCGAATTCAAGCTTCAATTCAATTATGCCAAGGCATAATTGCGTCCAGAATCTACTTTTTGTTTAGCCCTTCATGAGGACTTTATTGCTACTGCAGGTCAGTTATGGATGCGATGATGTTAGGCTAACACCCTATATGAACTCCTTTCCTATATAGAGATGAGAGACTTCTACTAATAGAAGATAAACTGACCTTATAAAAATATACAATTCTGACTATTTTTATACACCCAGAATAAGACTATACTAGATGATAATTTAAAAAATTCCATTTATAAAGGAGATCTTCCCCATGGTTCTTAAAAAAACTTTAACGATTGCTGGTTCAGATACATCAGGTGGCGCAGGCATGCAAGCCGATCTTAAAACATTTCAAGAGCACGGCACATATGGCATGGTGGCATTAACAGTTGTCGTAACAATGGATCCAAACGGTTGGACTCATAACGTAACACCATTACCGACAGAGCTTTTGCAAAAACAAATCGATACGGCTCTTTCAACAGGTATTGACGCAATAAAAACTGGTATGCTGTCAACGGAAGAAATTATTCGTATCGCAGGTGATGCTATCGCAAAATCTGGTACGACAAATGTTGTTATTGACCCTGTAATGGTATGTAAGGGAGACGATGAAGTATTGAACCCTGGTAACACAGATGCAATGATTCAACATCTTTTACCATTAGCTGCAGTTACAACACCTAACCTGTTTGAGGCTGGACAATTAGCCGGAACAGGAACACCAAAAACAATCGAGGAAATGAAAACAACAGCTCATAAAATCCACGAGCTTGGTGCTAAAGCTGTTGTCATTAAAGGTGGAAAAGCGTTAGCTACTGAAAAAGCGACTGACTTATTCTTCGACGGTGAAAAATTCTACTTATTAGAATCTGAAAAAGTCGCTTCTACTTATAACCATGGGGCTGGCTGTACATTTGCTGCTTCAGTAACAGCAAACTTGGCAAACGGTCTTTCAGTAAAAGAGGCTGTAATTGAAGCAAAAGAATTCGTTTCAGCTGCAATCGCTCACGGTTGGGCATTAAATGACTATGTAGGACCAGTTATGCACGGTGCTAAATCTCGTTTTGGCGCACCACAAGTAACGGTAACTGAAATTTAAAAACGAAAAAATTTAACAACGAAAAAGGCATCTGTCTAGTGATCAGATGCCTTTTTTAGTTCTCCATCAATTCGAGCCGTTAATCCCATGGATTGTTTATTGAAATGAATTGGGCCAATGCCTTACTTTCCTTTTTACGCGCTGCACGTGCATTTGCTCGTACAGCTGCGGTTTCATGTAGCTTTGTCTCCTCTACTGTTTCCGGAATGACAGATGGCACTGGAGTTGGTTTATTATTTTCATCTAATGCAACAAAGGTTAATAATGCTGTTGCCGCTACCTTACGTTCACCCGTTTTCAATTCCTCAGAAATAACCTTTACGAAAACCTCCATTGAAGATATACCTGTCCACGATACATAAGATTCGAAATATACAGAATCAGTCGGGCGTATTGGATGCAAGAAGTCTACAGAATCCGTTGAGGCTGTCACGCAATCCCTACGACTATGCTTCGCAGCAGAAATTGAAGCTACTTGATCGATGTCACTCATTAATCGACCGCCAAACAGTGTATTATGATTGTTAATATCATTCGGAAAAACGCGACTTGTACGCATAACTCTTGATTCTTTACAATATTTAAAGTCTTTATTCACATTTATTCCCCCTAAAAACAACTGTTTGTTTTTACTATATTGCTCTATTTATCCATAAAAATCAATTTAATTATTAGAAAATTAGGAATTTTACCTTTAGAAGCGCAGGGATTATTGCTTCAAATGTAAAAAGCTTAGGACAAGATACGTTACTACTTCATATGCCATATATTAGCTGTATATGGGAGGGAGAAAAATGGCAAGACGTAAACAACAAAACACAAATGTTGATCCACCTAATCTAGGTGCCCAAGAAGCAGGTCTCCTAGGTGAAAATGCAGGTATCCAAAGTGGAGATATAACCTCTACTAAAGTAGAATTAATATCTTCAATGGTTTTGACAATAGGGTATTCCTTAGCAACCCTCTCCAACATTTTAGCATTACAGGAGGAAGAGGCAATGGAACAAACAAGAACATCCGACGCGCAAAATCAACATGTACTATATAGACAAATGCATAAGCATCTATCACATCTCAACAATCGTCTAGATTCCATTGAACGAAAACTCAACCGATATTAACAAATACATACTCCAAAAATCGTTAATAATAAAAAAGCCGCGATTCTCCGTCATAAAGAGAATCGCGGCTTTTTTTACTATACTATGATAATGAGCTTTCCGTCTTCTTCCCTTGTCATAGCCATACATAAAATGTTAAAGGAACGTCATCTATTGTACCAAGATAGAATTCGTTATTACCTAGTTTAAAATCCCCTTCAACACTATGTACTGCTTATCCGTCAATTAGGAAGAAATTATGGTCGCAGTATCTTTTCGTTTGTGAAATCGGATACAATACAAAACGACACATTTTGTACAAAATTGCTTCACACTTATTATATTGATATATTTCTAAATTTTTTTCAAGAATATTGCTCGATACATTTTCATAGATTAAAAGATGCATTCAATTATACCTTGGTATAATTGCGTTTAGAGGCTTTAGGCGGCCAACAATTTTTTTTTGCGCGAAAGCGTAGATAAATTGCCACAGGACGTGGCGTTTTCAGACTGAGTTCCTTTATTCAGTGTGTGTTTGAACATCCTCTAAAAGCAGTTCAATTTGTGAATGAACAAGCCTTCTAGATACCTTTGAAGGAAAGTTATTGATGATGTTATGCTGCAGAGGCATTCAATTTCCCTTTGTGAATTATTTTTACTATACTTAAAGGAGAAATAATCGAGAGGAGTGTTAAGATGCAAGAGGTAGAAGTAAAGACGTTACAGGAATTATTGAATTCTTTCGCCAACAAAGACGTTTATATCCATCTTGAGACGACGAACGGTTCTTATGCAGCACACTTTGATGAGAAATTTTTTAATGCAGGTGCTTTTATTCGTAATGCTAAAATCAACTATGAACTTGCTAAAGTGGTAGATGATTCACCCCATCGTGTTGGCTTGAAAATGGCACATGGCTGGGTTTATGCACAAGGCATCACACATTTTGAATTAGATGATTTAGGCCGTTTATTAATGGCTGGACTAGATTACTCAGGTAAATTGGCGATTGCACTTGAAATTAGCGAAACGCCATTTACTTATTAAGGGGGACGACTTTTTGAATTTACAACCACAACGTCATATTTTAATTGTTTACCCTCACCCAGATGATGAGGCTTTTTCAATTGCTGGAACAATTGCCTACTATACGAAGAAAATGAATACACCTGTTACATATGCCTGTTTAACTTTAGGCGAGATGGGGCGTAATTTAGGAAATCCACCTTTTGCAACACGTGAATCCTTGCCAGAAATTCGACGTAAGGAGCTTATTGCAGCAGCAGATGCTATGGGAATACAAGATTTACGTATGCTTGGTTTCCGTGATAAAACGATTGAATTTGAAGACGATGAAAAAATGGTAAAGCTTGTTGAAGGTTTAATAGAGGAGTTAATGCCTTCTCTTATCTTTACATTCTTACCTGGTTTTGCAGTGCATCCTGACCATGAGGCAACAGCACGTGCCGTAGTAGAAGCTGTTCGTCGTATGCCAAAAGCCGCCCGTCCACAAGTGTTGGGCTGTGCCTTTGCAAATGATACGATTGAAAAAAATGGGGAGCCACATGTTGTCGTCAATATAAGTGAAATGAAGACGGATAAAATTAAATCCTTACAAGCACATGCATCCCAAACGGCTTGGATGATGCAAGAAACAGAAAAACGCGTCGATGACGGTGAGCCGATGAGCGAAAGCTGGCTTAATATTGAAAAGTTCTACATTGTGAATCCTGATCATTATGTAAAATAAAAAAGCTTTAGTTTCGATACTAACAATAAAGCGGTTTTGTTCTCTTTCTAAATGGAGAACAGAACCGCTTTTATGTTAAGCGACCTTCATTTTTTTCAAGAAATGTATCATGAAGGTTATAGCAAATATAATAATTAACACAACAAAAAACATATAATGTGGAACGTGAATACCGATGACGCTAGCTAGCATTTTCAGTGCAATAATGCCAATAATAATAAATGCTGTTGCCTCTAATTCTGGTATTTTTTCAATAATGATTAAAAATAAGCCTGCAATCGTTCTCATCATTAAAATACCTAGCATTCCCCCGATTAGTAATATCCAAATTTGATTGGATATCGCAAAAGCCGCAAAAATCGCATCAATTGAAAAGGCAATGTCCATCAGTTCTACAGAAATAACCGTTGCCCAAAACGTGCCAAAAAGACGAACCAACAACCCTGTTTTTTTCATCTCCTTGGCACTATCGGCTTCCCCAATCTGTAAGAAATGAGCGACACATAGCCAACCTAAATACAGAGCTCCTAGCAATTTAATAAACCAAAATTCTACCAAATAAACGCCTATCCCAATAAATAAAAATCGGAAAAAATAGGCCCCAAACATTCCGTACATTAATGCACGTTTGCGTTGCTTGTTTGGCAAATGCTTTACTAGCACTGCTAATACAAGCGCGTTATCAGCCGAAAGTAAACCTTCTATTATAATGAGTGTTGATATTAACCCCCAAGATACAGGGTCAGTCAAAATTTCTTTCCACATTTCCCAATCGAAAAATTGAATGTATGTAGATAGAATTCCTTGAATGATTTCCAATTACATACCCTCCTACTTGTCCTAAGGTATTCTAGTATATGCTGTACCATTTTCGTTATGAGGAAATGTGTGCATCCTTTATTTCTCCAAAAAATTCTCGAAGAAATCAATTTTGCATTAAATAGACACCGAAAATTTAGAATTTACTAAAAATTAGTGACAAAAAGCTTATAAAGTGTGCTATCATAGATAAATGTTTTAACGCATACGGAGGATGAATATTATGGAAGCTGCTGACACTAGAACCGTGCAAGTAGAAAATATCTTGATTGCACATCATTTTTTAAAAGACGTAGTGGTGCACACGCCGCTACAAAAGAATGACTATTTATCCGAGAAATACGGAGCTCATATTTATTTTAAACGCGAAGATTTACAGCATGTACGCTCATTTAAACTGCGCGGTGCCTATTATAAGATTAAAAAAATTGAAGAAGAGGCTCGTAAAGCTGGCGTTGTTTGTGCAAGTGCGGGCAATCATGCTCAAGGTGTTGCCTACGCCTGTGCACAATTGAAAATTCAAGCAAGTATTTTTATGCCTCAAACAACACCTAAGCAAAAAATTGATCAAGTGCGTATGTTTGGTCGTGATTATGTAGAAATTATTTTATCAGGCGATACCTTTGATGACTCTGCAGAAAGTGCTTTCGCTTACTGTGAAGAACACGATAAAATCTTTATTCATCCATTTGATGATTTTGATGTCATTGCTGGTCAAGGAACGGTCGCTGTTGAAATTATGAATGACATGGAGGAGCCAATTGACTACGTATTTGGTAGTATTGGTGGCGGTGGCTTAATGTCCGGTGTTTCTGCCTATGTGAAAAACCTTTCTCCTCATAGCAAAATTATCGGTGTAGAACCTGCTGGGGCAGGCAGTATGAAGGCTGCATTTGCAGAAGGTGGTGCAGTGGCACTTGATTGGATTGACAAGTTTGTAGATGGGGCTGCGGTAAAATGCGTCGGTAATCACACATATGATGTTTGTCGTCGCTACTTAGACGACATCGTCCTAGTACCAGAAGGAAAAGTATGTACAACAATCTTAGATCTTTACAATAAACACGCCATTATCGCAGAGCCTGCTGGTGCATTATCAGTAGCAGCTCTCGACACTTATAAAGAGGAAATTAAAGGAAAATCAGTCGTTATCATCATTAGTGGTGGTAATAATGACATCGGTCGTATGCAGGAAATTAAAGAAAAATCTTTAATTCACGAAGGCTTACTATACTACTTCATTGTAAGCTTCCCACAGCGTGCAGGCGCCCTTCGCCAATTCCTAACTAGCGTTCTAGGACCAAATGACGACATTACAACTTTCGAATATACAAAGAAAAACAACAGAGAAAGTGGTCCTGCCTTAGTCGGTATCGAGCTCGGTAATCGCGAAGACTACGACGGCTTACTAGTACGCATGAATGAATTCGGCTTCAAATACAAAGAAGTAAACAACGACATCCAACTATTTGGCTTACTAGTCTAGAATAAAGAGTCACACTTGCTATGCGAGTGTGGCTTTTTTTGCGGGAATGAGAGATTTATCGAGGAACTTTTGAGATTTATCGAGAACTTTTGATTGTTTATCGAGACTTTTTTGAGGTTTATCGAAACTTTTCTCTTGTTTATCGACATCTACCTTACAAGCGACACTATCTGACCGCACCGATAGTTTACGTCGCTTACATTTAATCTAACAATTTGGCAGGAATTATATATTTTCTATTTTTATTTTCACCTATCGCTTCAAATTTTAACTTTTTCAATAAATAATAAACAGCCTTTTCTGAGTCAATATCAAAAAAATCACGAAACTGAGCATTTGTAATATTGTTGCTCATCATTAATCGAAAATCATGTAATGCGACTAGCATCGATTGATTATCAATCGATTGGCAATTGCTACAACGCCATTTCCCATGGGTGTAACGTAGGACATGGTCAAAATGACAATGCGAGCATAGCGCACCTTTCTTCAATTCATCCACATTAATATCTAGGGTCCATTGAATTGGTTTGTGCCTCGTTAAAATATGCGCTGATAATTCTCTCAAATCTTTTTCACTTAGACAGACTTGTTGATGCTGCTTGAACAGTTGATCTATCCTTTCTGCCAAACCACTTACATGAATAATTGGCTGGGACAAGAAAGTGGACGTCATTATCATATTCGTATTTGCAGAAACGACTATATATTCAATAGGTATATGATGCCCGCTCATTTGAAATAGCCTACGCAAAAACCTAGCATGTCGCTTCACTTGATCAAAGGGATTTCTAAAGCCATCTACTCTGCCATCAGAAGTAATTCGAATAAATTGATGGTTATCTTCCATATATTCTACATAACCAACAATATTTTTGATTTCTACGATTAGCACAAAATGTTGGGACATAAATAATGTATCCATTTGATGTCTCGATCCACCAGCACTCTCAGCCTTAAGCTCTACATCATGCAATAAATAATACGCATGCTCCAAATAGATTTCCCGCCATTCTCGATCTACTCGTTGCTCACCAGCAATGCCAGCCTTTGTTCTTCCTAGCATTTCTTGAAAATAATTATACTTAGCGTGAGATTTCGGTAACCACCTCTCAATCATTTCTAACACGCGTTGCTTTGATGAAACTCCCCGCTTTTTCAGTAGCATATGTTCACCTCCTTTAGCTAGATTATAATGCACTTTATCGAAAGAGTTTGCTTATTTATCGAGAACTTTTGATTGTTTATCGACCAACTTTATCGATTTATCGACCTACTTTTTTAATTTATCACCCAACTTCTTAAAAATATCGACATCCATCAAAAAACGCTCATACCTATGTATGAGCGTTTCGTTATTATTATCCTAGTAACGCACGGTCTGAGTTCATTTTCTCACCGCGGATACGTTCGAACTCTGCCATTAAATCCGGGATGGTTAATTCATGCTTGCGATCCTCGCCAACCTCTAAAATGATTTGACCTTTATCCATCATAATCAGTCGATTTCCTAAGTCTAATGCTTGTTGCATATTGTGCGTGACCATTAATGTCGTTAAGTTGTCTTTCTCAACTAAATATTTCGTAATACGTGTGATTAACTCTGCACGAGATGGGTCAAGTGCTGCCGTATGCTCATCTAGCAATAAAATCGAAGGCTTCGTAAAGGTTGCCATTAAAAGAGACAGCGCTTGACGCTCCCCTCCGGAAAGTAAGCCGACTTTTGCAGATAGACGGTTTTCCAAATTTAAACCTAACATCTGTAAAGATTCCTTAAAAAATTCACGACGCTTTTTATCAACACCGAAGCGCATGCCTCTACTCTTATTACGTGAATAAGCTAATGCTAAATTTTCCTCAATTGTCATTGTTGGTGCTGTACCAGCCATTGGATCCTGGAAGACACGACCGATGTAATGGGAGCGCTTATATTCTGGTAAAGTTGTTACTTCATTTCCATCAATTGAAACCGTGCCGAAGTCTGGTGTTAGTGCGCCAGAAATCATATTCATCACGGTCGATTTACCAGCACCATTACTACCGATAATTGTGACAAAATCCCCTGGCTTTAAGTGTAAATCTATTTCTGCAAGTGCTATTTTTTCATCAGGCGTACCTTCATTGAAAACCTTATTAATATCTTTTAATTTAAGCAAGGCCCTTCCCTCCTTGCTCAACCGTCTTTACTCGTGTCTTCTCTGCTGCGCGCTTCACTTTGCGTTTGCGCTCCTTACTCTTATTGATAAATTGAGGTAAAATCAACGCGATAATAACAATGATAGCTGTGATTAATTTCATATCTCCTGAATCAAGGAAATCTACTCGTAATGCTAGCGCTAAAATAATGCGGTAAATGATAGCTCCAGCAATGACAGCGAAAGTTGTGCGCATAATCGTTTTTGTACCGAAGATTGCTTCGCCGATAATTACAGATGCCAGACCGATAACAATCATCCCAATTCCCATACTTACATCTGAGAACTTCGAATATTGCGCGATTAAAGCTCCAGAAAATGCGACAAGTGCATTAGAAAGTCCTAACCCAAGAATAATAAGAGTATCTGTATTTGCCGAGAAGCTACGAATCATACGCTTATTATCACCAGTTGCTCGAATAGCGAGGCCGATCTCTGTTTTCAAGAACCAGTCTGCAATGAACTTAATTAAAATCGTGATGATTAATACTACGATAATCGTGCTCCATGTTGAAGGTAGTTGCGGAACACCGAAGCCTTTTAGTAAGTTATTTAATGCTGTATCGATTCCCAAATTACTCCAAAACGCTTGAAACTTTGAAAATAAAGTCTCTGAATTTAATAGTGGAATATTCGGGCGACCTATCGTATTTTCTGCAGTCGATCCCATAATACGTAGATTAATAGAATATAAAGCAATCATCATTAAAATCCCCGATAACAAAGGATTAATTTTCCCCTTTGTGTGAAGAATTCCTGTCATACATCCAGCAATAAATCCAGCAACCATGGCTACTAAAGTCGCTAAGATCGGGTGGTAGCCAAGCAGAATCATCGTCGCTGCTGTAGCCGCTCCTGTTACAAAGCTTCCATCAACCGTTAAATCCGGAAAATCTAACACGCGGAATGTTAAATACACACCAAGTGCCATAATTGCATAGATGATCCCTTGCTCCATCGCGCCAAATATTGCTAAAAACATAATTGAATCATCTCCTAATTTTTCTTAATATATAATTTGGCTCATCTCCATAACTTGAAGTTGATTTCCGTTCCGGCTGGGCGCTTTCCTGGGGGCGTCCGATGAGCCGCTTCACTCGCGATGCTCGCTCCAGGGTCTCGGACCAACATGATGTTGGTCACGAAGGCGTTATCACAGGATGTGATACTCTTAGCCTTCGTTCCTCTATTGCTAATCCCCAAGGAGTCGCCCAACCTCCACTCCAATCAACTTATCCACATGGCATACTTTTAACAAGACTTGAACCATAACCTTCTCAATAAGGTGAAACTAGAAAAGATTATCCCATCATACTTGTGAATCAATACATAATTCTAAATAGCACGGTGATTCTTGCCTCATAATTGATTTCAATTTTTACGCTTAAAGAAGATAAAGCGGAGGCAGTTTTAGTTCTCCCCCGCTTCGCTCCATAGATGATCATATCAGGTCATTACTTTTCTAAAAGCTCTGCACCCCAAGAATCTTTAATGTCGATTCCTAAATCATCCGCTACTTTTTTATTGATTAATAGTTTTAGCTTTTGTGGATATTGAGCTGGAATATCAGCAGGAGTTGCTTCACCTTTTAGAATCTTCACAGCCATTTGCCCTGCTTCATAACCAATGTCATAATATTCAAAACCATATGCAGCTAAGCCACCACGTGCCACAGAGTCAAGCTCTCCTACAACTAGTGGTAGTTTATTAGCATTCGCTACATCAATGACAGACTCTAGTGCCGAAACTACTGTATTATCAGTAATGATATAGAATGCATCGGCTTTACCGATTAACGATTCAGCAGCTTGTTTTACTTCTGCAGACGTTGCCGCAGATGCCTCAACCACTGTTAAACCTTGCTCACCCATCACTTTTTTCACTTCTTTTACTTGTGCCACTGAGTTTTGCTCACCAGCGTTGTAAACCATACCTACTTTTTTCGCACCCAAATCCTTTAAGAACGCCACTGTTTTCGAAATAGTATCAGGATGTAAATCGATCGTTCCTGTTACATTTTTTCCTGGCTTCTCCATAGAGGTAATGAGCTGTGCGCCAACAGCATCTGTTACAGAAGTAAAGACAATTGGAATATTACTAGTTGCTGTCGCTGCCGCTTGTGCGGAAGGCGTAGAGTTCGCAAAGATTAAATCTACGTTGGCACTTACTAGATTGTTAGCAATCGTCGTGTTAAGACTGTTATCCCCTTGCGCTAGTTGTGAATCGTATTCTACTTTTAAGCCAGATTCTTCAATTGCTTTTTTGAAACCTTCAGTTGCTGCATTTAAAGATGGATGCTCTACAATTTGAGTAATCCCAATCTTATATGTTTTAGCATCTGTAGTGTCGCTCCCACTTGCATTATTCGTTTCGTTCCCTTTCGAATCCGACGTACTAGAACCACTGCTACCACAAGCAGCTAGCAGTAAAACTAACCCAAATAACAGGAACGAAAGCTTTTTTAAATTACTTTTCACAAATAATCCCCCCGATTTTAATCTCTGATTTTTCTCACACTTTATCCAAGCGAAGTGTGAACGTATCGCTATATTATCTTTAATAGCGATGTTCGTCAACAACATTATGAATGTTCTGACTATTAGATTCAGTAAAATATTTTTCCTTTTCGCTTAATTTGTCGCTTTAAACCGCTAAACTACGCTATTTTAACAAAATGATTTCTTTTTCTGACATAATAAAATTTTTTTTGACAATTTAGCGAAGTTATTTTTCTGACATCTAATTTTAATATATGCAAAAAAAGAACCTGACATTCTCAAATTGGAAATGTCAGGCCATCATAACATGTAAAATTCACTCTTACTTTTTCAAGATATCTACTAACCAACTACTTTGCGGTAACGGAATATCAGGGAAGCATACGTACGTTTGAGCAACACCTTGAATTGCAGAATAGAAACAACCCGCAAGTGCTTTAGAATCACCCTCTCGTACTACTCCCTTAACTTGCCCCTCTTTTACTAAACTTTCAATTCCCTCAGATGCAGCAAGATCCTTAGCAACTTGTTGAATTGTATCTGGTAAGTTACTTGCGATTTGCGTTTGAGCAACTAACATTAATAGTTTTGCCGATAGTGGATGCGATTTAAAGGAGTCCAGTATCGAAGTAACAATCACATTTATATACTCTAACGGTTGTGCAAATTCTCCTTCAGAAATCCCAATTACAGACATACTAGCTTTAGCTCGATTTAAAAGTTCAAGGTATACCTCTTCCTTAGAGCCGAAATAATGAAACAGTAATCCTTGGCTAATTCCAACTGCGTCACCAATCTCTTTAGTTGTAGTCCCCTGATAACCGTTTCTAATAAACAAATCTAAGCCCGCGTTTAGAATTTGCTCCCGCATTATGTATAGTAAAAAGCCACACCTGATTAGATGTGACTTAACTTTTCTACAAAAATGTTCACTTTAGTCCCCCTTTTTACATTTAACGCATATGATGCAAATGAGGTTAGTGCTGTTCCCAAAAAGGAGGAATATCATGAATAATGATGATATCGATTTAAATCAGCCGTCTTATTCACAAGATAAACAAAATGCAACTACAGGAAATATTGATACAATCATTTCTAATCTATGTGACAGTCTATTTGCTTTTGCTCTGGATTTCGCCTTAAATGCCTTAGAGTATACAAAAGAATTGGATGAGGAATTAGAATATACAGATGAATTCAAGCAACAAGTAGACGATTTAATTTTGGAAATAGAAGAAATTAGAAATATTTTAGAGGAGTAATTTCAAATCGGAAACCCGTTATCTCAGGATGGTGATATGTTTACGTACTACTTTCGCGCCAAGACATCCTCATTATAAATATAAAAAAGGAGAGGTGTCTAAAATGCAAAGCTTTCAAGATATGTGTACAAAATTTGCACAGATTGCCAACGGAAAAGCTTCTGTGGAACATGGCGTATGCTCAGTAAAACTTCATCGAAGCCTTCATGTGAAGATTCAAGGTCGCCCAAGTCGCAGTGCACTTCATGCTGGAATAACATTCGAATCGCTTGATATATATGGAAATGCACTTAACTTAGGTGAAATAGTAGTACTTCAAAAGGAATTACAGCCATTTGTTAAGGTACTCGCAGAAAATAACTTGATTATAAGTGCTGTTCATAATCATTGGATATATTCGGACCCAGCTATTTTGTACGTCCATTTTCAATCAATAGAGCCTCCATTAACCTTTGCTCAAAAATTTGCTCAAGCATTTAGTGTTTTAAAAAACTATTGAAATGGTCACTGGATCAATTATGCCTCGGCATAATTGCGTCCGGATTCCGTGACATCCTCCGGTGGCTTAACTTCTTTCAGCAGGTATTTGGACACCCGCTGAAAAGTAGCTTAAATCTGCATTCATCTCGCTTCGCTTTCGCTACCAAAACACTTGCTGAAAGAAGTTAAAAGAACTGCTTAAAACAGTTCTTTTAACAAGTACCAGATAGACATGACTTCTAACTTTCGAGGTTACTCGCCACTTGATATTTCTGTATAATTTTCCAGTTAGTGCACAAGCCCCTTTTCATAGGTGCATTGTCATTAAGGAGCTTTGAGCAAGATCTAACTATTATCGTATATTTTTTACCCTTGGCTATTTACAAATAAGCATGAACACTGATATGATTGCATTTGCTTCACGTGGTTCGTAACCATCCCACGCAAAAAAACTAAGGAGAAATAAATATGAAAATAAAATTTTTAGCAACGAGTGGCATTATTGCAGCACTCTATATTGCTATAACATTGCTAGTCACACCATTTGGCTTTACCGAGGTGCAGTTCCGTATATCGGAAATGTTTAACCATCTAGTTGCATTTAATCCGCGCTTTGCGGTTGGGATCATTATTGGTGTGTTTATCTCCAATCTATTTTCACCACTCGGCATATACGATTTAGTTTTCGGTGTAGGCCATTCGATGATTACCCTTGGATTGCTCATTCTTATTTGTAAATTTGTCAAAAATATTTGGGCACGTTTAATCATCAATACATTGTTATTTACTTGCACAATGTTCATTATTGCTTTTGAATTAAACTTAGCATTAGAATTACCATTCTTCTGGACTTGGTTAACTGTTGCTGCAGGTGAATTTGTTGTTTTAGCGGTTGGTGCACCGATTATGTACCTATTGAATAAACGCTTAAACTTCAAAAACTTAATTTAACAGACGGATCTTTTTAGATTCGTCTTTTTTTATTTCTTGAAAGATGCCTTGACAATAATCTGAAATTACCTTACAATTCTTTTCAATAAATGCGAAGAAAAAGAATAGTAGCAAGCCTAGTACTTAAAGAGAGCTGATGGTTGGTGCAAATCAGTAGTACCTACTTGTGAATGGACTTTGGAGCAGCCTCATCAAATGTGAGGACGAAGTTACTCCCCGTTATCGGAGTACGAAAGCGCGCATTTTTTGCGAATGAAGGTGGCACCACGGTTACTCGTCCTTTTTACAGAAGGATTGTAGTGGCTTTTTTTTATGGAAAAATTAGATAGAGGAGTCGAGAAAAGATGAGTACAGTAGCAGAGAAAAAAGGATATTTCGGTGAATTTGGCGGTAGCTTTGTTCCCGATGAGCTTCAAAATGTTTTAAGTATTTTAGATGAAAACTTTCAAAAATATAAAGACGATGAAGACTTTAATAAAGAGCTAGATTATTATTTCCGTGAATATGTTGGGCGCAAATCTCCACTTTATTTTGCTGAAAATTTAACAAAACAATTAGGTGGCGCAAAAATTTATTTAAAACGTGAAGATCTTAACCATACAGGTTCACATAAAATTAATAACGTTCTTGGACAGATTTTATTGGCCAAGCGCATGGGTGCTCATCGTGTTATCGCTGAAACAGGTGCAGGTCAGCATGGTGTAGCAACAGCAACTGCATGTGCAATGTTCGGGATGGATTGCACAATTTATATGGGCTTAGAAGATACTAAGCGCCAAGCATTAAACGTCTTCCGTATGGAGCTTCTTGGTGCAAAGGTAGTAGCTGTTGATAAAGGTCAAGGACGACTAAAAGATGCAGTGGATGAAGCATTTGCTGATTTAGTAGAAAACTATGAAACGACTTTCTATTTACTAGGTTCTGCTGTTGGGCCTCACCCGTTCCCTTCAATGGTGAAGCATTTCCAATCCGTCATTAGCCGTGAAAGTCGCAAACAAATTTTAGAAAAAGAAGGCAAGCTACCTGCAGCAGTACTTGCTTGTGTCGGCGGCGGTAGTAATGCAATCGGTGCGTTTGCGGAATATATTGCAGATGAACAGGTTCGCCTCATCGGCATTGAACCAGATAAGGCTGCCACATTAAATGAAGGAACACCTGGAGAATTACACGGCTTCAAATGCTTAGTACTGCAAGATGCAGAGGGCAATCCATTACCAACCTATTCGATTGCCGCTGGACTAGATTATCCTGGAGCTGGTCCAGAGCATAGCCATTTAAAAACTATTGGTCGTGGAGAATATGTAACGGTGACGAATGAAGAGGTGCTCGAAGCATTCCAAGTACTATCAAAGGTTGAAGGCATTATTCCTGCACTTGAAAGCTCACACGCTGTGGCTCATGCACTAAAGCTTGCGCCAACATTATCTTCAGAAGAGAGCATTATTATCAATATCTCTGGCCGTGGAGACAAAGACGTAGAACAAGTATTTCAAATGTTAAATAAATAAAAATGAAGAGCGATTTCCAAAAAGGGAAATCGCTCTTTTAACTATACGAATGAACCTAATTTCGGATAAATTTCTGCTACATTATCTCTAAGCTTGGCTTTCAGAAACTTTCCAACTGATGTTTTTGGAATTTCATCTAAAAATACCACATCATCTGGTACCCACCATTTTGCAAACTGACTTTCTAAAAACGCAAGAAGCTCCTCTTCACTTGCTGACATTCCTTCCTTCAATACTACGCAAGCTAGCGGGCGTTCTTGCCATTTGACATGCGGAATTGCAATAACTGCCGCTTCTAACACAGCGTCATGAGTCATTAATGTATTTTCTAAATCAACTGAGGATATCCACTCCCCACCTGATTTAATTAAATCCTTTGTACGATCTGTTATTTTGATAAAGCCATCCTCTGTTCGTACCGCAATATCCCCTGTATATAACCAACCGTCTCGATAGGCATCATTTGTACGTTCATCGCGATAATACTCGTGTGAAATCCATGGGCCTCGTAAACGTAACTCACCCATCGTCTCTCCATCCCATGGTACTTCCCCATGGTCGTTTATAATACTCGATTCAATACCAGCCATCGTCATCCCTTGCGTTGCTCGCGCTTCAATACGCTTTTCAATAGGCCATTCATCCATCCAAGACATATAATTTGATAACGCTACAATCGGTGTTGTTTCAGTCATGCCATACACGACAATATACGGAATGCCATACTGCTCTTCAAACGTACGAATAAGTCGAGTAGGTGAAGCAGAGCCGCCACAACAAATAGCACGTAGCGAACTTATATCTCGCTCACGCTTCTCCTGTTCCTGCAACGCACCAATCCAAATTGTCGGCACTCCAGCCGTTAATGTAACTTTCTCCTGCTCCACTAAATCCAAAATTATTTCCGATGTGAATTGTGGACCAGGCAATACCTGTGTAGCACCTACATTGACACTTGCAAATGGTAAGCCCCATGCATTTGCATGAAACATCGGTACAATTGGCATCACGACATCACGCTCAGAAATGCCCATTGAATCAGACATACTCAGCATCATACTATGTAGCACTAAACCTCGATGTGAATAAACAACCCCTTTTGGATTTCCCGTTGTAGCACTTGTATAGCACATGCCAGCAGGCTCCTCTTCCCCTATATCCTCTGGGAACTGATAGTTTTCATCTGCTGCTGCTAATAAATCCTCATAGGATAATGCATTCGGTAATGTCGTTTCTGGCAAAGTATCCTCATCCGTCATAATAATATAATGTTTCACTGTCTTAAGCTCAGGCGCAATGTTTTCAATAACTGGCAGCATATCTACATCAATCATTAAAATCTCATCTTCTGCATGATTAATAATATAAGTTAAATGCTCTTCTGATAAACGAATATTCACCATGTGCAAAACGGCGCCTGAACATGGTACCGCAAAATAAGCCTCTAAGTGGCGATGCTGATTCCAGGCAAAGGAGCCAACCTTCATCCCTCTTGTCATTCCCAGCTTTGTGAGCGCATCCGCTAAGCGACGCGTCCTTTTCGCCCATTCTCCATATGTTAAACGGTGAATCTTCTGTGGACTCGTCCGTGAAACAATTGTCTTTCTAGCAAAATAAGTTTCTGCACGTTTAAAAAAGTTTGTTAATACTAACGGCGTCTGCATCATAAAAACCATCCATCCCTTCGTATTGTGATTTCCCTCTCTTACCCCTTGTGAAATATCAATAGAATTATAATTGAATACTATTAATATTCTGAATATGATTATATTGGAAAATCATAAATTAAGCTATATATTCCAATAATTTTCTTTTTATTGTAAACTTTTCCTAAAAAACTAGTAAGTTAGGATAACATTTGTTAAAACGTCTACCATGTATATAAGTTGATTGGAGTGGAGGCTGGGCGACTCCTCGGGGATTAGCGATAGAGGAACGAAGGCTAAAAGCATCATATCCTGTGATAACGCCTTCGTGACCAACGTCGTGTTAGCCCGAGACCCTGGAGCGAGCATAGCGAGTGAAGCGGCTCATCGGACGCCCCCAGGAAGCTTTGCTCTGTGCGAAAGCGAAGCGTCAGCAACAAAGCGCCCAGCCGGAACGGAAATCAACCCACGTTATAATAATGGACCTATAGTTGCCCGTCAAAATAAAAAAAGACGAAGAAAACTCAATTGTTTTCTTCATCCGTTTTAATTTTATTTATGAACAAGCTTTTGTTTGTAGTTTAATTTTTAATTTTTCTAGCATATCAACTGTCATTTTTGCTAAGTCATACTGTGCTTTAAAGCCCCATTCTTTTTGTGCCGCTTCTACATTTATAGAATTTGGCCAGCTATCTGCTATCGCTTGACGTACTGGATCAACATTATAATCCATACGGAAATGTGGCAAATGCTTCTTAATTTCCGCCGCAATTTCAGATGGCTCGAAGCTCATTGCAGTGATATTAAAGGCATTGCGATGGATTAGTTTGCTACTATCGGCTTCCATTACATCTACAATAGCTTGCAATGCATCTGGCATGTACATCATGTCCATGTACGTACCTTCTTGAATATAAGATGTGTACTTCCCTTGCTTAATCGCCTCGTAGAATATCTCTACTGCATAGTCTGTCGTACCACCTCCTGGAGGAGTTACGTATGAAATTAACCCTGGGAAGCGTACACCTCGAGTATCTACGCCAAAACGATCGAAATAATAATCGCATAATAGCTCACCAGCAACTTTATTTACCCCATACATTGTTGTTGGACGCTGTAATGTATCCTGTGGCGTATTATCCTTCGGTGTCGATGGACCAAACGCACCTATTGAGCTCGGTGTGAAAAATTGCAAGTTTAACTCACGTGAAACTTCTAACGCATTCATTAAACCACCCATATTTAAATTCCACGCTAGCAACGGATTTTTTTCCGCTGTTGCTGATAATAACGCCGCTAAATGCATCATTGTATCTGCACCAAAATCCTTCGCTAAATCATGCATTCTTTGTCCATCCGTCACGTCCAATACTTCAAACGGACCCTTAGAATGCTCAAGCTTCCGAATATCTGTCGCCAATATGTTGTCCTCTCCATAAATACTACGAAGTTTTTCTACAAGCTCAGAACCTATTTGACCTAGCGCTCCTGTAACCATTATCTTTTCCATTTCTCCAAACCTCCACCTGTGAACAATTGTACTTTTCGAGAGTACAGTAATATATAAATAAACATTGATTTAACAACATTTCTGATGATTATCATTATAATTTGTTCACATTAAAAATACAACCATAATATTTAGAATTTTGAAAGATAGACCATAAAATCCTTTACTATCAGTATATGAGCCCTACGAAATATTGTGCTATCTAAACAAACAAAATACATATGTACACCCACAGAGTACATTTGTTCATTTTAGGCAGTATTTATTTTGTTCAATAAAATGATCCTGCATCTATTAGTCAAAAAAGAACCTCCCTTGTATTCAAAGAAAGGTCCGTTTGTTCTTATTAAATGGAGAAACGCTTTACGGCTATTTGCAAAACTTTTGATACCTTATGTAGCTCTTTAATATAATCATGGAATTGCTGCTGCGCGGTTAACTGATCAGCTGTTAAAGTAGCCACATGTTTAGTTGATGCTGCATTCGTATCCGAAATTGATGTTAACATCACTGCATCTTCACTAACCTTTTTCGTATGGCTGGCAATTTCTTGAACGGCTGCAGATACTTCCACTATATACGGCTTCATTGTATGTACTTTTTCTAAAATTTGATCAAAGCTTGTTGCCGTATCTCCAGTAACTTGTACACCCTTTTCAGTTGCGACTAATACTCCCTCCATCATTTGCACAGCATAGCTAGAATCCAAATGAATGTTTTGTACGATGGACGTAATCGTTTGTGTTGAATGGACTGTCTGCTCCGCAAGCTTGCGTACTTCATTGGCTACAACCGCAAATCCCTTACCGTGCTCCCCTGCTCTAGCGGCCTCAATAGATGCATTTAAGGCTAGGAGGTTTGTTTGCGCCGTAATTTTTTCAATCACCTCAACCATTTGATCGATTGTAGCTGCTCGCTCTACAAGATTAAAAATGGCGGTATTCGATTTTTCAACTGCATGTTTAATAGCCTGTATTTGTGTTAAATTTGCCTGTACAATTTCCGTCCCACTTTCTGCATCCCGTGCAGTTTTATGAGCAAAGTTTTCTACAATCTGTACTTTTTCTAAAATCACTTTCACACCATCCAACACTTCCTCTAGAGATGCTGTATTGGAAGCTAATTTCTCAGTAGAAGCAGCAGTTGCATTTGAAATGGACTGCACATCCTTTGCAATTTTACGCGTCGTGTTAGACGATTGCTCGGAGGATTCCTGCAGTTTCCCAGTCATTTCTTCAACCTCATGTGCACTATTTGAGACTGTGTGAAGCAGTCTTTTCACCTCTGTTACCATTTGATTGTAAGACAATACTACTTCGCCAAGCTCATCCTGTGCCACATAACTGGCATTCGCGGTGAAATCCCCCTGCTCCGCACGCTTTAATAATGACTTCAATTGACGTGTTGGTATATTCACAGCTTTTGTTGCTATAAATCCTATACAGATGACTAACAAAACAACAAATAAACATACTCCTCCTAATAGCCAATAACCAAATTGCACATCTTTCTGATATGTCTGTTGCTGTTCCGTAGCCCTCTGAACCAAATAGCTTTGAATTTCTTCTAGTAATGAATGACTTTGCTGGCTTACAGGTAAATACGACTGAGCATAAAATGGTTGTTGTTCATTGTGACCCAATTGCTTATAGCGATCAATCAAGTCTACTTGCTGTGCTAGCAAGTTCTTCAACTTCTTCATCTGATGGTTCATCTTTTTATCGATTTCTAGACGTTCTAAATCATTTAAAGGCTGCTCAGCATTTTTTAAAAGGGCAGACATTTCTTGATAAGCCCCAGCTGAACTCACTAAATAATCTAATTGTCGTTGTGATTCCTCTAGTTCATTTAACCATCCGATCGGCACAAGACCTTCTGTATAGCTTTCACTTGCATGCCATGACATTTTCCGTAAATAATCAACACTAAAAATACCTAGCAATACATTCGATAGTACACAAACAATCATTAGCACAAGTAGCTTGTCCTTCACCATTATGTATCGAAAAAAACGCATCATCTTCGGCTCCTTCTCCAACTCTTACCAATAATGATAGTATGAAGATATAAAGCTAGTGTTTTGTTTTTGTAAAGATTGCACGAAAAGTTGTGAAATTACAGCGATTTATCTCCGCAAAAAATTATCATATTAAACAGCACATTCCGTTTCAGGCGTTCGTGAACAGCCGGTTTTGCTTACAACACACTCGTAGCAACAAGATATCCCATTTAATGAGGTCAAAAAAAACGAAATGTTATTCTGTTAATCCTTAAAAATACTCATATAGAATCAAATGTAAAATTAAATAATTAGTAAAATTAGTTTATGACTTGTAATTTTTGTAATAATCATTTAACTTGCAACCTTCTGCATTTCCTATCGTTGTCTATTAATAGTTCGGTTTATGAAAAAGGAGGTGTTTGAATGTTACAACTTAAAAAATTAGATAAAACTTTAGTCATTAGCTTGTCATTGCTCGGTATTATTAGTTGTCTCTTTGTCCATTCCAGTAGCACGGTGTTTGAGCAGTATACAAGCTCGTTTATTATAAAGCAGTTATTTTATTACCTAATCGGATTTTTAGTTATGTATGGAGTAGCAACGCTTGATATTGAGCAACTTAAAAAAATAGGATGGCCATTTTATTGGGCGATGGTCTTGCTAACATTTGCTTTATTCATTGCACCCGAAAGTATAGCCCGGACTGTCAATGAGGCGAAGCGTTGGTACCAAATTCCAGTGTTAGGATCATTTCAACCGTCAGAGTTTTTAAAGTTCGCGCTTTTAATCGTTGTCAGTAAGGTTATAGTTGCACATCGAGAAAAATATGTGCGCCCTACCTTTTTAACGGATATGCGACTACTCTTAATCATCGCTATTCTCACTCTCCCCCCTATGCTTGCTGTTTACAAGCAACCTGATACAGGCATGGTCATGCTTTATATGTCGATGATTGTACCTATGATTTTCTTTTCAGGTATCCAAAGAAAATTGCTAATCATCTTTACAGCCATCCCAGTATCAATTCTCAGCGTTGTGGCTATTCTATATGTAAAATTTAATGAATTTTTTACAGACAAAATTTTAAATAAAATGTCAGGGCATCAGATTTCTCGAATTAATGGATGGTTGCAGCCTAATGAATATCCGGACTCATCTTTTCAAACGAGGCAAGGATTTTCAGCAATTGGTACAGGGCAGTTTACCGGAAAAGGTTACATGAAAAATAATGTTTATGTCGTGGAAAAGCATACAGATTTCATTTTCGCAAACATTGCTGAAGAGCTCGGATTCATTGGCGGGGCATTTGTCATTGCTCTTTTGTTCTTCGTTATTTACCGTATTGTTCTTATTACAGTAGAAGCAAAGGACCCATTTATGACGTTGATGGGGGCAGGTATTTCTAGTTTATTAGCTTTCCAAATTACACAAAATATCGGTATGACAATTGGACTTTTACCGGTAACAGGTATGACATTACCATTTTTAAGCTATGGCGGGAGTTCACTCATCTCCAATTTCATGTTAATGGGCATTGTGTTGATTATCTACAATTCTTATAGTGGCTACATGTTTAAAACAACAAAAGAGTAGGTGAACGTGTGTATGAACGATACTTTGAAAAAGAGAATTTTATCTTCATTCAGTAGAAGACTCATATCTTTGAAGGTGGTTAGATGAACATTGATATGGTTCTTTTTCACCGAGCGTCTAACACCTACTGAATGAAGATAAAGCCTCTGGCGGATGTCACGGATTTTGAAAGGAACGAATTGTGCAGGCACAATTCAAAATCCGGACGCAATTACGCCAAGGCGAAATTGATTATTATTACTCTTTCTAACAGGTGGAGTTTTGTTCATACTCATACTGCGCCTCACCTTTCTTATGCTATAAAACACTTAAAAAGCTGTCTCAAAAGTTTTACTACGACTTTTGAGACAGCTTTACTTTTAGATTTTATATTATGCCTTCACTTTATGAATACTATCAATGACAACTTTTATGATTGTATCAAGATCCTCTTGTACAATATTAAGTGGTGGAGATAATGTTAATACATTATTAAAACCTGCAACAGTTGCGCCATTTTTACCTATAATAACACCCTGCTCCTTACATGCAGCAATAACAGCATTTACTTGATTTACTGGTAAAGGCTCCTTCGACGTTTTATCTGCAACTAACTCGATGCCCATTAATAAGCCTTTACCTCGAACATCCCCAACATTCGGGTGATTACCCAATGCTTGCTGAAGTTTTTGAAGGGTAGTAGCTCCAACCTTACTAGATCTTTCAAATAATGCTTCTTGCTGAAGAATCTCAATATTTTTTAATGCAACCGCACACGCGACTGGTGATCCGCCAAATGTATTGACATGGCGGAAATAGCCGTATGCATCAGAGCCAGTGAATGCCTCATAAATTTCCCGTTTTACCGCTGTAGCTGATAATGGTAAGTAGGCACTTGTAATCCCTTTAGCCATTGTAATAATATCTGGTTTTACACCGTAGTTCATGAATCCAAATGGCTTACCTGTTCGACCGAAGCCACAAATTACTTCGTCTACAATCATTAATGCTCCATGTTTTTTACATACTTCCTCAATGCCCTTTAAGTAGTTCTCCGGAGGCATAATGACGCCCCCACCAGTAATAATTGGCTCTAAAATCATCGCAGCTATTGTTTCACTTAGCTCCCACGTCATCGTCTTATCAACAGCCTTGACGCTTGCTAAATCTGTTGGAGCAAGTGTATCACTTTCATGTTCTCGATATTGATCAGGTGGTGCTACATGGATAAAGCCAGGAGATAATGGTTCATATTTATATTTTCGTTCCGCTTGCCCTGTCGCAGCCAATGCGCCATAAGAACTTCCGTGATAGGCACGGTAGCGAGAAACGATTTTATAGCGAGAGCTTTCTCCTTTTTGTTGATGATACTGACGTGCAATTTTAAACGCAGTTTCGTTAGCCTCTGACCCACTATTAGAGAAGAAAATAACATAATCTCCACCAAGCATTTCATTGATTTTTTCAGCCAGTTCAACTGCTGGTAAATGTCCCTGCGATAAAGGAGCATAAGCGTTTTTCATCATTTGCTCATGGGCAACATCTGCTAATTCCTTGCGTCCATAGCCTACATTTACACACCATAATCCTGCCATTGCATCGATGTATTCAACGCCATCTGTATCAACAATCCTTGCACCATTTGATTTTTCTACTACATAGGTTGCTTGTGGATTGTAGGGTTTCATTGAATGCCATACATATTGTTCATCTTTCTTTAAAATATCACTTTTAAGATTTACTTGAACCATATCTATACACCCCTTTATATTATTTTCACTTTTTCACATCGTTATTGCTTGGAAACGCAAATGAACTTGTCGTATCCTCTGTTTCATCAGGCCAGCGTTCAGAAATGGTTTTCGCTTTCGTAAAGAATCGTGCTTGGTCCGGTCCAAACATATGCCCTTCACCAAACTTAGAGCGCTTCCACCCTCCAAAGTTGTGATAGCCAACTGGAATCGGAATCGGAACATTAATGCCTACCATTCCTACTTCAACTTCTTCCTGGAACTTACGCGCCGCCGAACCGCTGCTCGTAAACATCGTGACACCATTCCCAAGTTCGTGGTCATTAATTAAATCAATCGCTTCTTGTAAAGTTTCAACACCTACAACAATACGCGCAGGACCAAAAACTTCCTCTTTAAAAATAGTCATTTCGGGAGTTACGTTATTTAACAATGTCGGACCAAGGTAAAAGCCTTTAGACGTTTCGCATATTTTCGGATTTCGGCCGTCCGTTACAAGGTTAGCCCCTTCTTCAACAGCACCATCGATATATCGAAGAATCGTATCTTTTGATTGCTGTGTAATAACTGGGCCAAAATCTACCTCGCCGTCTGTATATGGACCAACTTTTAATTTCAAAATTTTCTTCTTTAGTATCTCTGTAAAGCGTTGCTCCGTATCTTTCCCAACGACGATTGCTCCTGAAATAGCCATACAACGCTGGGACGCCGCTCCATATGCTGCACCTAAAAAGCCATTAGCTGTTTGCTCTAGGTTCGCATCCGGCATGACAATCATAAAGTTCTTTCCGCCACCAAATGCAGCGACACGCTTATTGTGCTTCGTCCCCGTTTGATAAATATATTCTGCAACAGGTGTGGATCCAACAAATGAAATTGCTTGTATCTCTTTATTTTCAAGCAGTTCATTCACCGCTTCTTTATCCCCATTAACGACTGTCCAAATTCCATCTGGCAGTCCTGCCTCTTTCCATAGCTTACTTAAATATAATGCCGAGATTGGCACACGCTCAGAAGGCTTTAAAATCACTGCATTTCCTACTGCAACCGCCATACTTGTAATCGCCAATGGCACCATAACAGGGAAATTAAATGGAGCAATTGTTGCCACAACTCCAAGTGGGGCTTTTGCAGAGAAGGCATTAATATCGCCGCCTACATTCACCGAGTATTCTCCCTTTAGCATTTGCGGTGCACTTATGGCCATATCTATGGATTCAATGCCACGAACAATTTCGCCCTTAGCATCTTCCTTCGTTTTCCCACTTTCCTCACAAATAATTTCAATGAGCTCATCCTGTCTTTCTACTAATAACTGACGGAAACGATGTAAAACCTCGACCCGTTTGCCAATCGATGTCTTTTTCCATGAAGGGAATGCTGCCTTCGCTAGTTTGATAGCCTCCTTCACCTCATCTCTAGTCGCTAACGGAACTTGCGCAATGACCTCACCTGTAGTTGGATTATAAACTTCCGAGTAACGACCACTAGTACCGGCTGTTTCAACACCATTGATAAAATGTGATAACTTTTTCGCTTTTTGCTGAACTGTCATAATTTCCCCACTCCTCGTTTATCGTTATTCAAAATCCAATTCTTCCTTTTGAAAAATAGAACTTGCTTCATCCACTGGGTTAGGTGACTTTTTCTTTTGTGTAACTAAATAGAAAATCATCACAACTGCCACTACTACACATGTAAATAAAATTTGTGAACGCATCGATTCAATAAAGAACATGGCGATCAGTAATGCTGTTATAACCAAGATTGTGAAATACGTTAAATACGGGAATAACCACATTTTCACTTTTAATAGCTCGGGATTTTCTTTCTCTATTTTCCGGCGCATTTTTAATTGTGAAAATGCAATGATTAAGTAAAGAATCAATGTGATTGCACTACATGAACTAAGTAAAAACATAAATACTTTATCTGGTGAAACATAGTTCATAATAACGGCAATATAAGAGAAGAATGTCGCTGTTAATATGGCATTAACAGGTGAACCCTTTTTATTTAATTTTAAAAATGCTTTTGGGGCCTCCCCCTTCTCCGCTAAAGAAAATACCATTCGAGATGTTGCGTAAAGCGCGGAGTTTAAACACGATAAGACCGCCGTTAAGACAACAAAATTCATGATTTGTGCAGCTGCGGGAATTCCGATGTAATCCAACACTGCTACATAGGGACTTGTTAAAATGTCCGAGGAATGCCAAGGTAATAATGTGACAACTACCGTTATCGATCCCACGTAGAAAATCAAAATACGCCAAGTAATTGAATTCGTAGCTTTTGTCACTGCTGCTAACGGTTCGTCAGATTCCCCTGCCGCAATGGCCACAATCTCTGTACCCATAAAGGAGAAAATAACAATCACTACCCCCATCAAGACAGCACCAAAACCATTTGGTAAAAAGCCACCCTCACCGATTAAATTAGTAGTACCTACCGCATCAAAATTAGGTGCAATACCAAAGATAATAAATGCGCCTAGTCCAAGAAAAACTATAATACTTGTAACCTTAATAAGAGAGAACCAATATTCAAATTCGCCAAAAGCTTTTACGGAAAGAACATTTGTTAAAGTAAGTGCTACCGTTAGTAAAAGACTTAGTAGCCATAAAGGAATCCCATCATACCAATATTGAATAATCGCAGCTGCTGCCGTTGCCTCTAAAGCAATTGCGACAACCCAGAAAAACCAATATAACCAGCCAATCATAAAACCTGCCCATGGACCAATTGCTTCATGAGCATAATGCGCAAAAGACCCACTTGTTGGATTGACCGCTGCCATTTCTCCAAGCATTCGCATGACAAGAATAACGATAATACCCGCAAAAATATAAGATAAAATTGCGCCAGGGCCGGCTAAGTTAATCACTGAGCCACTCCCCATAAATAGCCCAGCTCCGATAACCCCTGCAATAGCGATCATCGTCATATGCCTTTTCTTTAACCCTCTCTGTAAATGCGTCTGTTGCTCCATATCAGCCCACCTCTTTTATTAGATTGGATTACCGCTTACAAAAATTTTACATGTTACATAGAAATGAAGGTATAGACAAACTGTAAAATTCTATACATTTGTTTTAAACATAATGTAAAATAGACTAAACATTCTAAAAATAAGATATTTAAGTTTATTTAAGCAAAAACAACACATCAATAAGAAAACAAAGAAATGATTTATGTTGAAAAGAGGGGAAGATAAACATGAGTCAATTTAAGCTTCAAGTGAAGGATGTATTAGAAAACACACACTTCCAAAGTGCGGAGGTCATAGCTGGTGAGGATGGCTTATTACGAATTGTAAAGTGGGCCCATGTCATTGAAATTATACAAGTAGATAATTTCCTAGCTGGTGATGAATTAGTTTTAACAACAGGGATCAGCCTTCAGCACAGCATAGAAAACTTTATCTTTTTCGTAGAATCTTTAATCCAAAAAAATTGCGCGGCATTGTGCATTGAATACGGGACTTCCATACAGACCATCCCGGAAGTGATTGTAGCGCTTGCTAACCGTCACAGCTTCCCTATTATCGTTTTTCATGACACGGTTCCTTTCGTCCGTATTACACAAGATTTACATAGTCAAATTATGAATCAACAATATTTAATGATTTCTACTTTAGAATCCTACTCTCAAACATTAAATAAAAATGCGCTATTAGGGCAAACCGCCGAAGAAATATTACAAAATATGTATCATGAGTTGAAGACACAAATTATCTTTTCTATTAAAGGTCGAGAGCCTATCTTTTTTCCAAATATGCCGCATCATAAGCGCCAACAACTAGTTACGATGAAAAAATCAGCTCCCGTATTTAAAAATGAACCCATCTTTATTTTTGACCAGCATTATGCGGATGTAACACTCTATAGAGAGGACGGTCTATTCTCAGAGTTCGAATTACTTATTTTAGATCGTACAGCTACTGCCTTGGCACAGCTATTAATGAGAGAATTTTATATTGAAGAGAAAAGGGACATTGAGGATGCCTCTATTTTAGGGGATTGGATCGATCAAAAACTATCAAAAGAGGAAATTTATAAATTTATCGTCACCTATCATTCTAACTATAAGCTTTCTAGCGGAGCTGTTTTTATGTTAGCAACGCCTAATGCAGTTTCTAAAGTACAAGAGGATATTGTCTACAGTAAGCTCTACTATCGAAACCTTTTTGAGCAAAATGGATTTATACCATTTTTATATGAAAGAAAAAGCTATGTCATTTTTATTTTACTCCATAAGAAAGATAGTAAATCGAGTCGCGAATTATTAAATACATTAGTTTCTTCCCTTCAGAAAACCGATTTTTATAAAAAACAACTGGTTCAAGGGTATCAAGTAGCCATTGGTAAAGTCGTTGCAGACGTAGAGGAAATACCGAAGAGCTATCAAACTGCACTCGAAACATTGTATATTTGCAGTAAAGTACAGACTACATCTTATTTTTATGATGATTTACATTTGTATCACCTCATCTATAAATTACAAATGCAAGTCAATTTACAGGAAGTGATTCAAGATTATTTACAGCCCGTTATTGAATACGACAAAAAATATAACAGTAAGCTATTAGAAACGCTGCAAGTATACTTACAAACGAACGGCTCCAAACAACAAACGGCCAACCAATTGTTCATCGTACGCCAAACGCTTTACCATCGTTTAAAAAAGCTTGAAAGTCTCTTAGGGGAAAATTTTATGAAGGGGCATAATCGGATTACGCTTGAATTTATGTTGCTTGCTAATTCTTTAATTGAGGATAAAAACTAACTGCTGGGTTATGATTGATCCGCGATGTTGCATGACTAGCACGCTCAAAGTCGCTTTGTTCCTTGAGCGTGCTATCAGATTTTAATTTTTAGTAACTACTCCACTATATAATGCTGGTCTACGGTCGTCATAAACTGGAATTCTGCCTCGTACTTCATCGACAATCGAAAAGTCCACGTCAATGACAGCGACTTCTTCGTCCTCTGCACCAACCCAAAGCACTTCGCCCCATGGTTGAATAATCATTGATTGACCATTAAAGTTTTCTACTTTTCTCGATATACGATTCACAGCGATCACGAAGCATTGGTTTTCGATGGCACGTGCTTGCAGCAATGTGTTCCAATGATCGATACGTGGCGTCGGCCATTGTGCTGGCACGAACAATACTTTTGCACCCTCTAAAGCATGAGCACGTAGCCATTCTGGGAAGCGAATATCATAGCAAATCACGCCTGCAGCCTCGATATCACCAAGGGCAAAGCGATTCATTTCATCCCCAGCCTCTAAATATAAATGCTCGTCCATTAAACGGAAAAGATGTGCCTTGTTATATTCACCTACTAACTCACCATTGTTATCAAACGTATACATCGTGTTGTAAAATTTATCGCCCTTCTTCGTTGAAACAGAGCCACCAACAATATGTACGCCAAGCTCTTTCGCTAGGTTTGATAAAAATGCTTTCGAACGTTCTCCATCCACATCTGCCAGCTCTGCTAATTTTTCAAGCGCATAACCTGTATTCCACATTTCTGGTAGCACAATAATTTCTGCACCTTGTTGTGCCGCTTCACGAATCTTGTCCTCCGCACGAGCAAAATTTTCTTCTACTTTGCCAAAACCAACATTTAGTTGGATACACCCAATTTTCATATCGATTCCTCCCTATTCCCAAAATTATTTATTTTACTGCATTTGTGCTTTTCTATATCCCATTATACTACAACTGACTACTCCCACAGCTAAAGCAGTGGGGTTCTTATATACTTAAGAGAAGCGTTACAAAGCTCTCCACAGATGGTGTTGCCATGTCCTGTGTACAACATCTTTGATTTATCTTCTGTTCCATAAGACTTTCTTATTTACACAACCGATGTTGTGTTGGCAATAAGTTTTAACGAAGGCAGGTAGCTCTACCTACGGAGGAATACCCCTCACTTGATTTGTTTGATACCCATGTTAAGAGGGAATGTTTTCTTTACTTGTTTCAAGTCTTCTATATGTTGATTGTGTAACTCTAAAAAGGTAATAAACGTTTTATTGCATAAGTCTTGATCAGTTTGTTGTAAATTTGTATCACTATTCATCAGTAAAAACGCACTATATAAATCTCGTTGTACGAGATGACTTCCAATTTGACTCCAACGTTGATGGAGTTTTTTCTTTTCATAACTATCCGTCACATGGTTATACTGACTGGCTCTAAAGGTTATCGTATTTACTTTCTGTATAGTTTGCTTTGTGTAACCTAATTTTTGATTGATGATTTCCACTAACATGGCCGGGGCATGATTCCCAATGCTTTTTCCAAAACGCTTTTTTGATTGGACTTTGCCCTGTTTATTTGTTTTGGTTTCTTTTGTACGTTTTGCCAATCCTTTAAAATGCATGGTTTCGATGTACACCTCATCGCCAAGAGACAAGATTTTATTTGCTAACGCACCATGTTTTTCTTTGATGTAGGAAGCTTTCTTTCTATATAATTCTTTTACTTGTTTTTTTGTTTTTTGATAGTTTTTACTATATGTCCGGCGGAGTTTGACGCCATGTTTTATAGTACCATCCTTTTTGAAATTGTTAGGATTGATACTTCTACGACTTCTATCCAACTTGCGTAATAAACGTCTTTTTTGTTTCTCCAATAAAGGTACTTCTGGAGCAAGTTGTTGGATGAAAACTGTTACTTCCGAAACAATCGCAATGGTAGAAGGACCAATGTCAATACCTACTCGTTTTTGTTTTTGATAGGAATGCCGAAAGGCTCCTGTAGATGGAATTCTCTTTGCAGGAGGAATCCCATCCATCACAAGTTGCGCGTAAAAAGTATGTATTCCACGAATCACTTTTTTGACTAGACGACAATATTTAATGGTATGAAGAGCAAGGGATTCTTTTACAAACAAATCTTGTTTGCGAATACGAACAGGAATGGTTAATCCATTCCAATAGACAATATTCTCTTTAAATCGAATCCCTGCTTTATTAGATTTCCCTTCTACAGAATGAAACATTCCGTAACGTTTAAAGCGTGCTTTGCTCCCTTTAAATAGGACATCTTGAACCGCTTTCCAGACAGTAGAGGCGATTTTCTGAGAAGTATTGCTATCTATATGTTTTTTATAGTTATGTTGATGCTTTTTAATATACGCATGCAGTTGATATTCACTTAATCCAAAAGATTGACGAATGTTATCTAATTCTTTTGCGGTCTGCTTCAATTCTTTTGAATCATTAGATTTTTTCGCTTTTTGGTAGCAACGTAATTGTTTTCGATAGTGTTTTGATTCTTGCATTAAAGTATATTGTTTTACTGCATAAGACAAAGTTGTATTATAGAGTGTACGGGCAATTTCAAAACGTTTTAATAGAATATCTTTTTGCCATGTATCTATAAGTAACCTGAGTTCTATAATAAAACAATCTTTCTTCCATTTCGTCATTACCCGTCACTCCTTTATTTTTTGATTATTCACAATATACAATATAAACATATGTTCTATAAAGAAAAAAGCACTTCATACCTCCTACCTCTGAAGAAGTGGGCTTCCTGAAGCTCAATTCTGTGAAAATGATATCGCTGTTGTCTGAGCTAAGAGCGCTTTCAGAACAGCTCGAAGAAACAAATACAAAAAGACCAGGATCTCAGCAATGAAGTGAGTCCTGGTCTTTTCGCGAAAGTGAATCTTACTAATCATTTTTGCTCTTAGTTTTAGATTCTATTAATAAGTACGATTAAGTCTAATAAAAGTTACAGTAATTTTAAAAAAAATTAAATATTTTTTTAAGGGCTTAAAAGTAATGCCTAAACCTATGTTTTATAGGCATTGTTAAGATGCCTCAGATGTTGTTACAATGCCTAGGCATAATTACGTCCGAAATCGGCTTTGTGCTTAGGCCCACATGCTCTCTACTTGCGTTTTGTGCGTCCACCTTTGTAAATAAAGACTCTAGACAATTAGTAAAAAAAGTAATAGTATTTGCATCAATTATTATTTTCTAAAAAGGAGAACATGCATGGAACTTTCAAAAAAACTACAGCAACTCCCGACTCAATTTTTTGCAGCCTTGGTGCAAAAAGTGAATACTGCTTTAGCAGAAGGGCGCGATGTTATTAATCTCGGTCAAGGCAATCCAGATCAGCCCACTCCCCTACACATTATAAAAGCGTTACAGGAGGCAGCTGAAAACCCTCAACATCATAAATATTCTCCATTCCGTGGCATAGTAGAATTACGTCAAGCAGCCGCAGACTTCTACAAACGTGAATACAATGTTGATATTGATCCTGAGAAAGAGGTCGCTATTCTTGGTGGTTCGAAAATTGGACTTGTCGAGCTACCGTTAGCCGTTTTAAATCCTGGCGATACAATGCTTTTGCCTGACCCTGGCTATCCTGATTACTTATCAGGTGTTGTATTAGGTGATGTCAATTTTGATGTCATGCCACTTTTTGCAGAAAATAATTTCTTACCTGATTATAATGCTCTTTCCGATGACGTAAAAGAAAAGGCTAAGCTTCTTTACTTAAATTACCCGAACAACCCAACTGGTGGTACTGCAACACTTGAATTTTTCGAGGAAACGGTGCGCTTTGCTAAAGAGCACAACATGATCGTCTCACATGATTTCGCTTACGGAGCAATTGGATTTGACGGCAAGAAACCTATTAGCTTCCTGCAAGCGGAAGGTGCCAAAGAGGTCGGCATCGAAATGTATACATTATCTAAAACATTTAATATGGCAGGCTGGCGTATTGGATTTGCAGTTGGTAACGCTGATATTATTGCGGCTATTAATATAATTCAGGATCATCTATTTTGTAGTCAATTCCCCGCTGTGCAACAAGCAGCAGCGGTTGCCCTTACAGCATCTCAGGATTGCGCAGATGAGCTAAGAGCCACTTATGAGCGTCGACGAAATGTTCTTATCGAAGAAGCACAGCGAATTGGTTGGCAAGTAACCGCACCGAAGGGCTCTTTCTTTGCATGGCTCCCTGTTCCATTAGGTTATACAAGCGAGCAGTTTGCTGATGTATTGCTCGACAAAGCTGATATCGCAGTAGCTGCAGGCAATGGCTTCGGTCAATACGGTGAAGGTTATGTGCGGGTAGGTTTACTTGTTAGCGAAGACCGCTTACGTGAAGCGATCAGTAGAGTTGAAAAATTAAACTTATTTAGCTCATGAACATATCCCCTACCTGAGTAGGCTCTATCGAAAAACTGTTCCATTAGCTCAAACTTGCTATAGGAACAGTTTTTCATTTCCTATCTTTTTTAGTTGCCCCTCCCCTTCTTCTAGCGGATTTTTTCACAACTAAATAGTATAACAAAATAAAATATTTCAAAAATTCAATTGACTTACTATATCCTATAATCTATATTAGGTATATCGGAATTACAAAAAAATATTATAAATCTCTTATCAAGAGTAGCTGAGGGACTGGCCCTATGAAGCTCGGCAACCTCCTTTTTTTAAGGAAGGTGCTAAATCCAGCAAACGATCATCGTTTGAAAGATAAGAGAGGACGTTTTTTCATGAGCCTCTCTTAGTTTATAAGAGAGTTTTTTTTATCTTCATTTACATGAAGATAAAAGCCTCCGGCGGATGTCACGGATTTTGAAAGGAATGAATATAAGGATGTTAGCCTAAAACCTTCGCATCCAGCGAAAACGGCTAACTGACCTGCATCCTGCAGGCCTAAGCACAATTCAAAATCCGGACGCAATTACGCCAAGGCGAAATTGATTTTTAAAACCGATAAAACAACTTTGGAGGTATGTTTCATGAAAAAGAAAAATAAAATTTTACTAGGTTTAGCAAGTCTCACATTAGTAGCAGCATTAGTAGGCTGCGGTACTAAAGAAGATAAAGGTAGTCAAGGTAAGGCTATTAATGAAAATAAAATTGTAGTAGGTGTAACTTCTGGTCCCCACGAACAAATTGCAGAGGTTGCAGCAAAAGTTGCCAAAGAAAATGGCTTAGAGGTAGAACTAAAAACGTTCTCTGATTATGTTTTACCAAATACATCGTTAGCCGAGGGTGATCTTGATGTAAACAGCTATCAACATAAGCCATTCCTCGATGCATTTAACAAAGATCACAAAACAGATTTAGTGCCAGTAGGAAAAACAATTTTAACGCCTATGGGCATATACTCTGAGAAATATAAATCATTGGATGAAGTTCCTGATGGTGCTACATTCGGATTACCAAATGATCCAACGAACGGGGCTCGTGCTCTATTTGTCCTTCAAGAGGCAGGCTTCATTAAATTAAAAGAAGGTGCAGACTTAACAGCATCTATTCGCGATGTGGAAGAAAACAAAAAGAATTTTAAATTCATTGAATTAGAGGCTGCACAAATTCCGAAGCAGCTTAGTGAAGTAGATGTGGCAGCTATTAATACGAATTTCGCTCTTGATGCTGGTATTGATCCTAAAAAAGACTCCATTCTTTTAGAATCTACTAACTCTCCATATGTAAACTACATAGCGGTACGTGCTGAAAACGAGGATGACCCAGCGATTAAAAAATTTGTTAAAGCTTATCAATCTGATGAAGTACGCAAATTTATTGAAGAGGAATTCAAAGGTTCTATCATTCCAAGCTGGTAGTAACGCTGAAGGGTCTTTCATAAAATTGAGAATCTGCGAGACTCCTATAGGAATGCTAGCAGATTCTTGCTTTATAGAAAGACTTAGAAAGGAGATATCACAGTATGATTCAACTAGAAAATATAACAAAAGAATTTAAAACTAAAAAAGGTAGCGTTAAAGCAGTAGATGGCATTAACTTGCATGTCAAAAAAGGTGAAATTCATGGGGTTATTGGCTACAGTGGTGCAGGAAAAAGTACCCTTATTCGTTGTGTTAATTTATTAGAGCGTCCAACAACAGGAAAAGTATTGATCGACAATGTAGATATTACTTCCCTTTCTTTAAACGACCTTCGCGAAACACGTCAAAAAATCGGCATGATCTTCCAGCATTTTAATCTCTTAAAAACAGCGACCGTTTACAACAATATCTCGGTACCATTAAAGCTTCTAGGCTATAACGACTCTGAAGTGAAAAAACGCGTTGCAAAATATGCAGAAATCGTTGGCCTAACAGAGAAATTAGATAGCTACCCTAGCCAGCTTTCAGGTGGTCAAAAGCAACGTGTCGCTATTGCACGTGCCCTCGCCCAAGAGCCTGAGATTTTACTCAGTGATGAAGCGACAAGTGCACTCGATCCTGAAACAACTGACGCTATTCTTGAGCTTCTCTTGAAAATTAATCGTGAGCTGGGCATCACTATTTTACTCATTACACATGAAATGAATGTTATTCAAAAAATTTGCGATGATGTATCCGTTCTTGAATCAGGGACGGTTGTAGAATATGGCTCTGCTATAGAACTATTTTCGAAGCCACAGCATTTAACGACACGTAAGTTTTTAAATACCATTTCTCAACGCAATTTATCGCCTTCCCTTATCGAGCAATTAAATCTTTCAGGAAGTGTGATTCGTTTAACATTCCTTGGTGAAAGTACCGGGAAGCCATTACTTGCAGAAGTGAGCAAAGTTTATGATGTACAACCAAATATTTTAACAGCCAATATCATTGAATTAAAAAACGGCATTGTCGGTAATATTGTCGTCCATCTACACGGTAAGGCGCATGTCGTAGAAAAGGCACTTACGTATTTTATAGAAAACGGGGTAGGCGTTGAGGAATTAGGAGGCGAGTTAAATGAATAGCATTCAAAGCTTCTTTGCAGACTGGTCAGATGTTATTGGGCAATCCATTATCGAAACCTTTCAAATGGTCGGGATTTCATTATTCTTCTCTATTTTAATCGGGATCCCTTTAGGGCTTTTAATCGTATTAACTCGCCCGGGGCAATCGTTTGAAAATAAATTTCTCTACCAATTTTTCAATTTATTTATTAATATTATTCGCTCTGTACCGTTCATCATTTTACTATTCTTCATTTTACCGTTCACAAAGCTAATCGTTGGCACAACTATTGGTGTCAAAGGTGTTATTGTGCCGCTTGTTGTTTATACAGCGCCTTATATTGCGCGACTTATGGAAACGGCACTTTTGGAAGTTGATCCAGGTGTTGTGGAAGCTTATACAGCAATGGGTATTAAACGTCGTCACATCATTTGGAATGTCTTACTACGTGAGGCTCGCCCATCCATTATTTTAGGCTTAACAATTGCCACAATCGGTCTGATAGGAGCAACAGCAATGGCAGGAATGGTTGGTGCTGGCGGTTTAGGTGATCTCGCATATCGTTACGGTCATTTACGCTATGAGGTCGATGTGATGTATGCAACAGTGTTTATCTTAATCATCCTTGTTCAAATTATTCAATCAATGGGTAACCGCTTTGCCGCGAAACTAAAGAAAGATTAATAGGAGGATGACGATGACAAAGACAACTCATGGCGATCTACTGTTAAAAAATATAAATGCACAAGCCCCCTTCCCTATTTGCTTTGCAAATTTAGAAAAGGCTGTTGCAGACAAAATGGAAGCTGGTCCATTTGGTTACATCCGTTCAGGTGCTGGGGGTGAGTAAACATTACGAAATAACCGCGCAGCCTTTGAAAAGTACTCTATTATTCCACGCTTTTTACAGGATGTTTCAAGTATTGATACATCGATTGAGCTGTTCGGAAAAGTCCATCCAACTCCGCTCTTATTTGCTCCTGTTGGCATGAACAAAATGGCACATGACGAGGGAGAGCTTGCTGTGGCACGTGCAGCTGATCAATTAAAAATTCCTTATATTCAAAGTACAGTTTCAAGCTATGCACTTGAGGATGTGGCACAAGCAGCCCCCACTGCTACTAAATGGTTTCAATTATATTGGTCAACAAATGAGGAAATTGCATATAGCATGGCCGCCCGAGCCGAGGCTGCTGGTTTTGAGGCTATTAACTGTAGATACCGTCATGCTTGGCTGGCGCGAAGAAGATGTTCGCAATCAATTTTCACCTTTAAAACTTGGGTATGCACGAGGAAACTATATGAATGATCCTGTTTTCACCGCTTCCTTACCAGATGATTCATTCGAGTCATATGTACAGGGCGTTTTGCAAAATGTGTTCCATCCAATGATCAATTATGCCTCAGCATAATTGAGTCCGGAATCGGCTTTGTGCTTGCACAAAGAACTCCTTTCCGATTTCGTGACATCCGCCGGAGGCTTTAACTTCTTTCTGCTGAAAGAAGTTAAATTGGGAGAATGTACGTGAATTAAAGCGCCGTTCTAATCTCCCTATTTTACTGAAGGAAATCTTACATCCTGAAGACGCAAAACTAGCTATAGAAAACGGCATTGACGGTATTATCGTATCAAACCATGGTGGGCGCCAATTGGATGGCGTAATTAGTTCACTTGATGCCCTTCCTGATATTGTGAAAGCTGTAAAAGGACGAATTCCTGTTATTTTAGATAGCGGTGTGTATCGTGGTATGGATGCTCTTAAAGCACTCGCTTTAGGAGCAGATGCTGTTGCCATTGGTCGTCCCTTCGTCTACGGACTTGCATTAGAAGGACAGCAAGGAGTCGAAAAAGTAATGACGAATTTATACGATGAATTAAAAGTTTCTATCGCATTAGCAGGGGCAACATCTATAAAAGGACTACGTGATATCACATTAGTGAAAAAAGATGAAGTCGATAGTTAATTAATTAATACTGATGGACACTAAAAGCAGCGTAAGTCATTCACTCAAAATAAAGCAGTCCTGCATTTCGGGGTGGCGATCCGTCACTTCGACTGTTTTATCCGGCATTTTGGGGCGCGGGGCTACCCGTCGCCTTGGCTCATCTTTCCGTCACTTTGTCGGGGCTATCCATGATTTTGACTGTTCTATCCACGATTTTGACGATTCTATCCACGATTTCGGCTGCTCTATCCACGACTTTGACGATTCTATCCACGATTTCGGCTGTTCTATCCACGACTTTGACGATTCTATCCACGATTTCGGCTGCTCTATCCACGACTTTGACGATTCTATCCACGATTTCGGCTGCTCTATCCACGACTTTGACGATTCTATCCGTCGCTCAGTCTCGTATCCGTCGCTTTGACTTTTCTATCCATCTGAATCTTAAAAAAGGGCTACCTCACTATTGAGGCAGCCCAATTTTTTATTGAATAACGCCTAGCTCACGGCCGACTTTTTCATAGATTGCTAGAGCATCGTCCAGCATTTCTTTTGTATGTGCCGCTGTAGGCATGTTACGAACACGTCCTGTGCCTTTTGGAACCGTTGGGAAAACGATTGATTTAGCGTAGACGCCTTCTTCAAATAGGCGACGAGAAAATTCCTGTGTAAGCTTTTCATCACCAATAATACATGGTGTAATTGGCGTTTCAGATTCGCCGATATTAAAGCCTAATTTTGCAAGACCCGCTTTTAGATAATCGCCATTTTCCCAAAGCTTATCGTGCAGCTCTGTTGAGTCGATCAACATTTGCACTGCCGCTGTAATCGCAGCAACATCACCTGGTGGTAATGCTGTTGAGAATAAAAATGGACGAGAACGCACTTTTAGCCAGTCAATTAAATTTTTCTTACCTGCTACATATCCACCAACAACACCAATTGCTTTAGAAAGTGTCCCAATTTGGAAGTCGATTTCTTTTTCTAAACCGAAATGCTTCACAGTACCCTTTCCTTTACCTGTTACCCCTGATCCGTGCGCATCATCTACATATGTTATTAAATCAAACTCTTTCGCAATCTCAACGATTTCTGGTAATTTTGCAATATCACCATCCATTGAGAATACGCCATCCGTAATGACCATGATTTTATTGTATAAGCCTGATGCTGTTGCTTCCTTTGCCTTTGCACGTAAATCATCCATATCGGAGTGATTATAGGCAATGATTTTCGCACGTGATAAACGACAACCATCGATAATCGATGCATGGTTTAATTGATCTGAAAGAATCGCATCATTTTTATCCATCACAGCTGAAATAGCTGCCATATTACAGTTAAAACCAGATTGATAAGAGATCGCTGCCTCTGTTCCTTTAAATTCAGCAAGCTTTTCCTCTAATTTTATGTGTAAATCCAGTGTGCCGTTAATCGTACGGACTGCCCCAGCTCCCACACCGTAAGTCTCAATTGTTTCTTTGGCAATACGCTTTAATTCTTCATTCGTTGCTAAGCCAAGATAGTTGTTTGAGGATAGATTAATTAGATGTTTGCCACGTACCTGAATAATCGGTCCATTTGCTCCCTCTACTGGATCAATTTCATTGTATAAGCCTTGTTCATGTAAGTCTTGTAGGTTTTCATCTAAAAATGCATTCAATACTTTTGACAAGCGTATCATCCTTTCCTAGGAAAACTGTTTCTAGCTCCTAGTGTAGCACAAGCCTGTTAGTAGAAAAATCACTTTGTTAATCTTTCGAATAGTGGGGCAGTTTTTTCTCGCCAAATAGATGACGACAGACAATTATCTATTAATCGACGAACGGTATACTCCGCTTCCGCATAACGTTTCGAATACCCCATTGCATCCTGCATTGCTTCTTTATACTTTGCTCGAATATCTTCAATTTGCACTTCAGCTTCCTGTGAAATTGCGCAATGTTTCCCTATATCGAAAATTTCATCCCCTAGTCTACCTTCCTGTGGGTCAAAGATATGAGGGTCCGTACTATCAAAGATGCAGAAATTTAATTCTGGGATAATAACCATATCAACAGAATTTGCATCTAAGCCACACCAAATAATTTGCGCATCGAGCCCTCTCGCATTTGCTTCATCTGCTAAACCTTTCATTAACGAAGATTTACCTGTACCCGGCTTTCCTTTGATCATCAATCTCCGAGATACATTTTTCGTTATACTCTCTACTGTATTTTCGGCCCCCCTCGGTGTTAATGTTCCGAGTAAGCGATGCGTGCGCATACCTGTTTTGTTTAAGACCATCGATTGGAAAACCTCTGTCTTTAAATGTTCAACCTGGTCATTTAATGCCTCCCAGTTCATACAGCTCTGTGTGACTACTTCCCAATCATCATGAATCTTTATAGCTTTAGTAAGCGACGAAATACACTTCTCCCGCCATGACTCTCGTTCGGCCATCGTACTAGCGAGCTGTTCACCAACCTTTTCAAGCTGGATTTCCTCTAAGCAATCATAAAAGGACATCACCCGATGCTTGGTGCCAAGAAAAGTCGGTTCAATCCCCCACTCCGATGACCATACAAATAACCGATTACAGCCTTGAACATATACTGCCTCTACAACATCCTCCAGCAAAGCATGCTTAAACCACTCCACCGCAAAACCTTGCTTCACATAAAAATACCCAAGCTCTTTAAGAAGCTCAGATCCTTTAAACGTCGGTGCACCCTGCAAAATATAAACTAATTCTGCCTCATCCATCAGTTCTTTATATAAATGTTTAATTCCTTGCCCAGTCAGTGCGTGTCCATAATAATAGGTCACATTTCCGTTCAATTTCAATCCCCCTTTATCTTATGCCTTGCATTATATGAAGGAACCTTTTAAAAAATGAAAAGCTACTTTTATTTTTTTACGAATAAAAGTAGCTTCCTATTTAATAGAATGGGTTCATTCCCTCCATTAGAGTACTGGCAATAAAAACCCCTTTGAAATAAATCCATTAAACTAACGAGGTAGGTAAAAAAAGGGATACCCAAAATGAAGTCGAATTTTTAAGTTTGGAGGGAGATGTATGATCAAAAAAATCGGGACTGTTTTGTTTGTAATTGGTATAGCAATTATGTTAATAGGTATGCCTTATTTATTGGGATATTCAACAAATGAATGTTTAAAGTATCCTTTATATTTAGGGTTGTTAGTAACGGTTATATTTGCTCCTACCCCAACAAAAAGAAAGTAATGCTCTTAATTAATGGATAGTAACTTATTCGAGCAGCCTTCACTCTACCTAACTTAGAAGAGTACATTACGCTTCACAAAAACCATCGTGATATATCATAAATAGAGGGTGGAAAAATTATAACCTTCTCTTTTAGCAACAACATTCACTAAAAGAGAAGGCTACGAATTGCTCTTAACTCATTAAACCTTTAATCAGTCGAGCTGAGACATAACAAACTTCACCATTATCTAAAAAAATAATTCTTTCCTTAGAATCTATATTTTTAATTTTGCTTTTATTTACAATAAAAGATTTGTGACAACGATAAAAATCATCATATAAACCTTCATAATCCTTTAATCGACCGTAAAATTCAATATGTTCATTTTCTAAATGTAAAATAATTTTATGTGAGCCTGGGGAAGCTTCGAAAAAATAAACATTTTGAAAATCAATATTATGGGTACGCCCTGTTGTTTTAATTTGAAATTTATGAATGTTATCTTGTTCCCCTATTTTTAAATACCGTCGATGCGCTTCTTTTAAAGTAGATAATAATTTATCTTTTAACGTATCTGGGTGATCTTTAATGATAAAATCTAACGCAGCCAGTTTATAAATAAATGTAAGATAACTCATTTCAGCATGTGTTGTAATATAAACTAAGCTAGCAATAGGGTCTTTTTCTCGAATCTTACTACCTAATGCGATACCTGTAATTTCGTGATTTAAATCTATATCCAAAAAATAGCAATCAGCTTTATCATTTTCTAAAAATGATAGAACCTCATCAGGATTTGTAGTGGCCAGCACAATTTTCATCCCATTATCTTCTATCATAGTGTAGTTTTCGATTGTTTTTTTTACACTTTCTAATTGAGCTATATCATCTTCACAAATAATAATATCCATCTTATCTACTCCTTTGAAATTCGACTTCTTGAATAAAATAAGGTGGACTAATTTTCGTGTTCAAATTGACGTTATGTAAATCATTTGTTATTTGACGTAAATTAGCTAAGCCTAAACCTCGATTTTCTCCCTTTGTTGAAAAGCCGTCTTGGTAAATTTCGTGTACCTTTATAGCTATTTTCTTATCAAACGTGTTACTCACAACTAATAAGACAATCTCGCCCATGCGGATAAACGTCATGCGAACTTCGCCATTTTCAACCCCTTGTGCAGCTTCAATCGCATTATCTAGTAAAATACCGAACATGCGATTTAAAAGAACTGGGTCTACATCAATACCCTCATCTAAAGCGTCGCAACATTCGCAAAGATTTCCTGATCATTTTATTTTTCAACACTATAAATACGTTTAGCAATCATGAACGTATTCTTTATTGTTTATAAGATATCCCAACAGCGTATTTACAATATAAAGGAAAAGCATTCAGATGAATCAAGACTTAGCGATTCACGTGCTCTTCCATTTTGCCAAACTGATTGCCATATTCTATCGTGCCTACTAAAAAAAAAATAAAAAAACTACCCAGCATATCATTTTTGGGTAGTGGTGATTGATGCAATTTTTGCTTTTGTCACAGCGACTAAATCATCTAGCTGTAAGTGGATTTGCATGCCGATTTTTCCGGCACTTACTATAATACTTCCTTGCTCTTGAGCTGACGCATCGATGACAGTTGGATAAAGCTTCTTCATGCCAACTGGTGAGCATCCGCCTCGCACATAGCCTGTATAGCCAATTAACTCTTTGACCGGGAGCATATCGATTTTTTTCTCTCCGATCACCTTTGCAGCTGCTTTTAAATCAAGCTCATCTGCTACAGGAATAACAAATACAAAAAGCTTTTGTGCACTTGCCTTTGCTACTAATGTTTTGAAAACGCGAGAAACTGGGTGACCAATTTTTTCAGCAACTGAAATTCCGTCAACTTGGCCGTCACCAGTCTCATATTCAATTACGTCGAATTGTATTTTTTGTTGCTCCAATAATCTGATAGCATTTGTTTTCGCATGCTTTGCCTTCGCCATTAAAAAACCCCCATCTGCAGCATTAGGCTATCATGGTGAACATAGGATTTGTTCCTGGAAGATAGCCGTTTTTCGCCATTTGAATATGAGTGGCATATTTATCAGAAGCGTATTTAAATGTTCGCACCTTGTATGCCTCCGCATAACTCTTACCGAAAATTGTATCTACAAATGGATCCAATTTCAATTCCTTTGAAAACCGTTCTGGTACTTTGACTTCAATACCTTCACGTACAAAAGCAGGCTCACTGTCATCTACCTCTTGACCATTTAATTGCGCTTGCATGTGCTGTATTTGCGCGTTTGTACTTGCCGCTACACGTAAATCCTGTGGTGATGGCTGCGCGGGTGCTAGCACTGTATTCCGCACCTGCTCTAAAATTTGTAACGTTTCCTTGGTATTGGCATCATCTACTATATACGTTTCCTCATCTACACGCTCTAACTGTGAATATTGCTTTTGCTCATGTGCGAGCACATTTTTCGTTTGTTGCAAATCCTGAATGATTGCTTGCTGCAGAGGTGTGACCTCTTTAGATTCCTCTTTTTGTTGCTCATAGAGTTCTTGATCTGTGTGCCCTAAAAGTAAATTTTCAAGCTCAAGCAATATTGGATTTTTCTTTGGCTGGAAATACAGCGCGTTTTTTCGATAGGCATCACCTGCTTGTTTTCGCTGTATAATCTTTTTACGATTATAGTGTGATGTCATTCTTTCTTGTTCTATTAAACTTGATAGTTTCATATGATTCACCTCGGCTTTCTAATTTAATATGCAAGTTTAATAAAAGATATGATCATATCTTTTATTAACTTTACTCCTACCGTCTGAATAGTTTCTGTATACCAATTATCGGAATTTTCACTATAAAATTCAATAGGTATAAAGATGTTCCGAAGCCCCCAATATTCTATTCAGTTATTATTTCAATATTTAATTTCAATATTTAATTTCAATAAAAATTATTTTATAAATGGTGTTAATTCACACTAAAAAAACAGCCCCCTCAGCAAGGACTGTTTCTATCTATTTTTTAGGTTTAATAAGTATACTTTTATAGGCTAAGTAACCAAGCCATGCACCAAGTGTATTTAAAATCAAATCATCAATATCTGCTGACCCAACCTTAAAAATAAACTGGGTAGTTTCTACCGCTAGGCTAGAGAAAAAGCCTACACAAATAACAATCCAAGCTTTGCGACACGTTTTTGATAATAGCGGTAGTAAAAAGCCCATTGGGGTAAATATTAATAAATTGCCGAGTAAATTAATAATAATGATATCAACATTAAAATACTGAGAGTAATTTATATAGCGAAGAATTGTATCAAAGGGAACAAAATTTGTCGTTAATCGCCAGTTACTATAATCAAACAGCCCTAATTCACCAAGAGTATATTCGCCATTGAACAACATAACGACTACATTAACAAGACGATCAATAACCAGTTTATAAAAAGCTATGACAGAATAGATACAAAAAAAGATCCACCCTGTTATCTTTATTGGTAAATAATATGTATCTATCAATGCACGATATGGTAATGGTAGCTTGGCATTACCCTGTATATTATTTTTTGCCACGCCTATACCACCTACTTCCCTATATCCTCACATCATTTTAATATGCACCACTTCCCTAAGCAAGTGGTAATAATAAGATAGGTAAAGCGTTTTAATCGTAAATTGTGTAACCTTCTTCTCTTTACTATACGTTTGTCCGGGTTCGGTTGAGACGTACAAAATGGTAAATAACAATAAAAATAACAACCATATTCGCAAATAAAATAGCAATAAGAATAGTAAAAAAGGAGCGGAAATCGTAACGGGTTCTGTTTTCGAGTACAAAACTTAAAAAACACTATAAAAAGGGTATCAAATCGCATTAATAAAGCTACTTTATAGAAAGTTCTATAACGATGCGACTACATAATCTTTTTTTCACTCGAATTAGTTAACGTGTTAATCTTAATGGCAAGGAATTATATTCAACTAACGAAGCAGAATAGTTCAAAAAAGGTTTGGATATTTATGGTAAAATCTTGTTAGATTATGGGAGGGATATTTATGGACGTATTTTTCTTTATCAATATGTTTAAAAATATTATTTCTACTTTTTTTCAAAATGGGATTCGGGTAATCGGTTTTTTTTACTTGTTAATTAAGACTTTTGAAAGCGATAAACTTAAACATTTCTCCAAATATGTTACAGGAAATGTTTTGGTACTATTATTTGTTTATTCAATAATAGTAAGTATATAAACTTTATCTCCTTATTCAAGTAACGGGAGCTTTACGTCAATAAGGGGTAGAGCCTTTTTCTACTTAAACTAAAGGAGCATTTAATGCAATGAAAAATGTTGATGGAGGTAGATTTTATGGAATCCAATTATAAATGTTTTATTGATATTCGTTTCAGTGGTGGAGATATTCAATTTGACGTTTCGAGTGACACACAGTTATTTAGTTTTAAATCAGGTATAGGTTTTGTAGCAATTCCACATTTTTTCTCAACTCTTTCCTCTCTATATAAGGAAGAAATCAGCGAGGCAAAATTGGAATGTCATGGAAACTTTGATTACTATATATTTTCCAGTGATGGCACAAACCTTTATATTGAACATATAAGCCATTATCCAGATGATATATTTAAATATCAATTTAAGCTGAAAGAGTATATCGAAGCTATTTGTACAGAATTTCTAAAATATCTGCAACAACTTGAAAAGGAAGGAATATTACCTTTAAAAAATATTGAATTTGCTCATCCATTAGGGGATGATGTATTAAATTCTTTTTATGATTTTTCATCACTTTTAAGCTGTTAATTTTATAAAACTATTTACGTTGTTCAACTAACGGTGCAGTTTAGTTCAACAAAAGCTAAAGAAAAAAGCTATAATATATCTGATTTAAGGTGGTGTTCCTTTGAAAGAAACAAACAATAGACACATATGGATAGAAGCTGAAGAATGGGCTGAAGGTGAATGGAATGTTGAAGATTGCAACCTTGATGTCATCGTAACTTTCTCTGACCGTTCTAAATGGATTGCGAGTTTTTTCACCTACAAAAACATACGGACATTGAGAGAGAAGAATGCAAAGACAGGCGAATGTATGAAAGGTGCATATCTTTGGTCAAGCGATATGGTTCTAATAGATATTGCAAGTAGAGAACGAATTTATGAAGTTATTGACTACCTTATCGAAAGTGATGAGTTTGAGTCTGTTTTTACTCGGTACCCAGATGTAGATGTTGAAGATGACTATTTGTATCCAGAGGGTTTCTTTAAAATGAATAATGAATAAACATCTTTATTGAACTCCCATGAAAGAACGTAAAAATCTTTCATTTTCTGTGGTGTAGTGTTTATTTTGCGCTACATGGATGGCTAACGGAGCAGGTTAGTTTAATAAGGTGTTTGTTTTATCATTAAACAATAAAGATAGATGATCAAAGAAAAGAAGTAATACAATTTAATATTA